>JBEEGK010000233.1:0-8693 GCA_041166845.1 Acidobacteriaceae bacterium | reverse complement strand
GCACCAGGAAGACGTAGAGGAGGTCTACGGTCCCTGACATGGTCGAAGCCCCTTCGGGCCAAAGTGGAAAATGTTCAAACATATTTTTATGTGGCCCTGTGCCTATGTCGTCCGTCCGGCAAATCGCGCCCCGCGAGCTGGCGGAGTCGAGCCGCGACGGATCAGTACCGTCATAAACACACCCAGCACTAATATTGTGGCCGCGCCTGAGAGCTGCAAAATTCGGGTAATCACCGCGCCGTATTTTCCGGTAGCAGGATCGTAGTGGTAGCAGTAAAGCAAAACCTGATCCACGACCGTGCCTATTTTGTTCTGCGACGCCTGAACCAACCCGAGACGCAAATCTTTGGGGGCAAATTCCACCCCGTAGTAGTACTGCGCGATCTTGCCGACAGGCGTCAACACCGCAATCGCAGTGGCGTGCGCAAACTGTTTTGTCTTCTCGTCGTACTGATACTGAAAGCCGGCGGCCTTGGTGAGCGCGTCAATTGATTCGTGCGAGCCCGTCAGAAAATGCCAGCCATTCGCGGCTCCGGGGCGTCCATAACGCTTTAAATATTCCGCTTTCGACGTGGCGGCGACTTCGGGAGTTTCTTTCGGATCGAAACTAACCGTCAGAACGTCGTATTCCTTGCCTGCATCGAATTTCAAAATCTTCATGGAGCTGACCAAGCCGCTCAGCACTTCGCCGCACAACATGGGACACTTGTAATAGACCAGATTCAAGATCATTGGCTTCTTGCCAAAATAATCTCCCAGCCGAACGGGCTTTCCACTCTCGTCCCGAAACGCCAGGTCCGGCGGAATCTGCTCATCCAGGTGCTGCTCGATGCCGACATTCTTCAACCCGGGCGGCCGCACATTGGCTGGCGGGGACATGATTCCCTTTGTCATGCCCTGACCAAAGGCCGCCATGCTGGCCGTCGTTAGAATGACGAAAACCGCAAGATTCACACGCGAATTGGATTTATGCTTCACCGTTATTTCTTCTTCTTTGGCGTCGTCTTGCCGGCAGCTCTGTTGGCATCAGAATTTCCCGCCGCCTGTTTGCCAGTGTCTACGACCGATTGAGGCTCCACGCCCGCTCTGGGAGTGGTAGGCAATCCACGCTGTGCGATCATTTCCATGGCCTTTTCAATTGGCATATGCGCTTGCCCGGCCTGTTCGTCAACCCAGCCATAGCTGTTCAACGTTTTCTCTTCCGCCATGCGGAAATCGTGCATCTCCATGCGCTCATTTTGCTCCAAACGCGGCTCAGGAAATCTCATCGGCTCCGAGGATGGCACTATCCGTGTGTCCGTATTAGTTTCCGTCACCATCGGGTTTTTGGGTGGGAGATTCTTCTCGTAATACCATCCCGCCAGGTGAAAGACGCCCGTCAAGAACAGATGCACAACCAGAACGATAGTTCCCAGCACGGCCAGAGCAATCAGGACGGGCTTCGAGCGCATGTCCCGCCCCTCGTATCCCACATCTTCATGCCCCATGTCGCCTTCGTGCATATCTCCGGGCTGCCCGTGTCGTAGATGTTCAGTCATGGGCAGGCTCCAAAAGCGGCCACGCTTTAGGGTCTTGCAGCGGCAGCAGTGGACGTTGTTTCAGATTGCGGAAGAACAATGCCAGCCACAAGCCGCCAATCGCCACCGGCACGACGATATCGAGCGCGCTGAAATGCAAATCTTTGTGAAAGTTGGGCTCGATATACCAGTAGAGGTCTACCAGCCGCATAAAAATCAGCCACACCGACAGCTTCACTAAAGTATTCGGATTACGCTTGAATGGCCGCGACAGCAGGAACAGAAATGGCAAAACGAAATGTCCCAGCACGATGAACAAGGCGACGTGCTGCCAGCCGTTGTAGAGGCGTATCCGGTAAAACGGGATTTCTTCGGGCAAGTTGCCCGCCCAGATAATCAAAAACTGAGAGAAGCTGAAGTATGCCCACAGCATCACAAGAGCCAGAGTCAGCTTGCCGTGGTCGTGCACTTCCTTGGGACGCAACAGCACCGACATCGGCTTATACGGAAACAAAATCGTCTCAACCACAACCATCATGCACAAAGCCGTGAGAGCCTCTCCGACGATAAAGATCAGGGGGTAAATGGTGGAAATCCAGTGTGGATCGAGGGACATCACCCAATCAATCACAGCAAACGAAATCGTGAATGCGTAAACGACCAGACCTGGGCCGCTGATCACACGGAAACGCGGGCTAAGATCACGCGCCGGAGGATTGTCTTGCTCCGCCGATAAGCGATTGAGGAAAAATATCAGGACTCCCCAGATTGCAAAGTACAAAGCGGCGCGCCCCATATATCCCGCGGGCGACAGATAAGAGCGGGTGAGGTCCTGCAGATGTGGACTCTTCGCAACTTCCTGCGGATTCATCCACACATAAAGATGCTTCATGCCGAAGATCAGCGGAAGGAACAACACCGCCATTAGTGGGAGCGTTCGCGTACCAGCCTCGAGCATTCGGCGGACAACTTTTCCCCATGCGCCGCCGGTCAGATGCTGGAGCATGAGGAAGGCCATGCAGCCTAAAGTAGCTCCCAGCCACAACATGAATCCGACTAAATAAGAATGAAAGAATTGATCGGGAGAGATGAACGCAAAAACTGCGGCTACCAATCCAAAAATGACGCCCACGACAAGCGAGCGTTGCTGGACGGTCTGCGCAATTGGCGGCGCCACTAAATCGAATTTATCTACTCGCGCCGGATTCATTTCTGTTCCTCTCCCGCGGCCTTCTCAGCGTTCGGAACAATCGTAGGCAGCGTCGCCCCGGAACCCGGCTCCTCAAATACGGGAGGATCGGGCATCTTCTCCCCGGGCGGCATGTCCGCTTTCGTGGCGCCCTGGCTCAACTGCAAAGCGCGGATATAAGCCACGATGGCCCACCGATCGTTCACAGGGATTTGAGATGCATAGTCGGGCATCGCGCCAAATCCGTTGGTCATTACGTCAAAGAAGTATCCCAGCGGCGCTTTCCTCAAGCGCTCGGTGTGATACGAAGGCGGCTTTTTGTATCCGCGCTGCACGATCATTCCGTTGCCGTCTCCTAAACGCGAATGACAGGGTGTGCAATAAATATTGAAGCGTTCGCGTCCGCGGGCAAGAACTTCGGTCGTCACCGGAAACGGCATGTAGTCACCCGGGTTGTTACCCATTTTGCCGGTGTACAAATATGTGTCCTCGTGAAGCTGTCCGCGTGCCACGGTGCCATCCACTGGTGGACGCTCTGAACGCATGTCCGCAAAAAAATCGCTCTGCCGGTAGGGGATGAATCGCGGCTGATCGTGCATATCCTGACGACATCCGGCTAGTCCCAGCACCGCCACCAATCCGATCCCCGAAAGTATCCGCAGTTTTGACATTTAGCTGGGGACCTCTGCGACGGAGTGAGGGCCCAGGCTTTCGAGAAACCTGCGGGTCTCGACGGCGTCGTATTTCGGATCAGAATAGAAAATAGCCAGAAAGAACCTATCCCTACTGGCCCCCTCAAATTGCGGCACGTTGAAGACCGGGTGATATGGCATGGGCAAACCATTCAGCGCGAGCATGCCAAACACGGCCGACAACACGGAAAACAAAATCGTCAGCTCAAAGGTCACGATGATGAATGACGGCCACGAGTGATACGGCTTTCCACCGACACTGATGGGATAGCTCACCGTCGAAATCCACCACTGCATCAGATATCCGGTGGCACAGCCGAGTAGTCCGCCTACCAGCACGATCGGCGCTACGCCGTTGCGATGGAAACCGATCGCCTCCGACAGTTCTTCAATCGGAAAGGGACTATAAGCGTCAATTTTCCGATAACCTGCGTTGTACGTCACTTGCGCCGCGTCAACGAGTGCAGTTGGAGTTTCAAACTCAGCCATCAATCCGTAAACCGGCGGATGCTTCATTTGTGCTTCACCTCCGCCTGGGGCAGCAGAGTGCGCATTTCAAAAATCGAGATCGCCGGCAGCGCCCGCATGAACAGGAACATGGCCAGGAAGAAAAATCCAAGAGTTCCGATGAACGTCATCCAGTCCCAACGCGTCGGATAGTACATTCCCCACGAAGAAGTCAGGAAGTCGCGGTGCAAGCTAACAATGACGATGATGAATCGCTCCAGCCACATCCCGACCAGCACAATGAGGGAAATCAGGAACAGCCATCCCGGACTTGATCGCAGCTTTTTCATCCACAGAACTTGCGGGATAAAGATGTTGCAGCCGAGCAGTGAGTAATACCAGAAAGCATAGGGCCCATGCAGACGGTTCCACAGCAGGAACGAATCGTAGCGGTTTCCGCTATACCAGCCCATGAAAGCTTCAATGCCGTAACCGTAGGCGACGATCAGTCCGGTGGCCAGCATTACCATCGCGGAGTTCTGCAAGTGGCGGTCGGTGATGAAATCCTGCAGCTTGTAAAACTTTCGAATGGGAATGGCGAGCACCAACACCATCGCAAATCCGGAGTAGATTGCTCCCGCGACGAAATAGGGCGGGAAAATCGTAGTGTGCCAACCGGGGATGATGCCGATTGCGAAATCGAAACTTACGACCGTATGTACCGACAGCACCAGTGGTGTTGCCAGGCCAGCAAGCAGCAAGTACGCCGTTTCGTAGCGGTGCCAATGCCGCGCAGATCCTCGCCACCCCATCGCCAGCAATCCGAAAATGATTTTTAAAGGTTTCTTGTCGGTTCGATCGCGCAAGGTTGCGAGATCAGGAATGAGTCCGATAAACCAGAACAGAAGCGAAGTGGTGGCGTAAGTCGAAACCGCAAAAACGTCCCACACCAGGGGGCTGCGGAACTGCGGCCAGTAATTCATGGTGTTGGGATAAGGAAACAGCCAATAGGCAAGCCACGGGCGCCCCAGGTGAAGGACCGGGAACATTCCGGCGCAGGCCACCGCAAACAAGGTCATTGCTTCCGCAAAGCGATTGATCGAGTTTCGCCAGGATTGCCTCAACAGCATAAGAATGGCGGAGATCAAAGTTCCGGCGTGGCCGATTCCGATCCACCAAACGAAATTAACAATGGCGAATCCCCAGCCAATGGGGATGTTCACTCCCCAAATTCCTACGCCCTTCAGGAACAGATAACTGACGGCGAGAAGTAATCCCATCACCGCCATGAAGGCGATAAAAGATCCGAACACCCATCCGATAGTGATGGGTCGCGTCAGCACAACATCGCTGATTTTGTCGGTTACGGTGGCAAAAGTATGGCCCGGCTCAATGACCGGAGCCTGCTTTTCGAGAAGTGCCACTCTGTCGTCTCTCTCGTCCATGAGTAACTGCGCTCCGCTTAACCTTCCATCTCAGGATTCGGATTTCTAATCTCGGCGAGATAAGTCGTCCGAGGCCGCGTGTTCAGGTCGGCCAGCAATCCGTAGTTTCGAGGATCAGCCTTTGCCTTGGAGACCTTGCTGCTGCGATCGTTGATGTTGCCAAAGGTAATTGCGTTGGCCGGGCACGATTGCTGGCAGGCAGTCTGCAATTCGCCGTCCCTGACTTGTCCGGTTATTTTCGTGCCGCCCTTGTCACCCTCGCGCTCAGAATCAATGCGCGCCCAGGTAATGCGCTGCACGCAGTAAGTACATTTCTCCATCACGCCGCGGCTGCGCACGGTCACATCAGGATTGCGCATCATCTTGTACTGCGGAGTCTCCCAGTCCTGGAACAACAAGAAGTTAAACCGCCGCACTTTGTAAGGACAGTTGTTCGAGCAATACCGAGTGCCTACGCAGCGGTTGTAGACCATGTCATTGAGCCCTTCGGTGCTGTGCACCGTTGCGCCTACTGGACACACTGTTTCGCAGGGAGCGTTCTCGCACTGCATGCATGGCACCGGCTGGAAATACGCCTTGGGATTAGCGCGGTCGCCTTGATAGTAGGAGTCCACTCGCAACCAGTGCATGTGGCGTCCGCGAACGACCTGCTCTTTCCCGACGATCGGAATATTATTTTCTGACTGGCAGGCGATGATGCAATTGTTGCAGCCCACGCAGGCATTCATATCAATGGTCATGCCCCAGGAATTCGGCTCTTTGGTGTAGTCAAATCCCGGATACAAGGTCAGGCCCGGCGGCGGCTCTTCGTCGCGGGCGAAATTCGGTTCCTTCTTGAACTCTTCCAGGCTCGTACTGCGAACCAGCGGTCGCGTAACGCCATCCGGAGTTTCGATCGTCTGGTATCCCTGAGTCGTCGCCAGTTTGTAAGTCTGGCCAGTCGTAGTGATGTTCGCGCCAGTCGCGAATCCTGGTGTTGCGCTATACAGCAGCGGATACATATCGAATCCGACGGCGGTCCCAGCACGTCCAGCCCGCCGTCGCCCATAGCCCAGAAAAACGGTGATTGAATTATCCGGATGTCCCACCTGCACCCATACGGGCGCAACCACTTTCTTGCCGTTCAGTTCGATCTGGATCATGTCCTCGGACGCGAGATGAAGGCGCTCCGCCATCGCGGGACTGATCAGCACTGGGTTGTCCCAGGTCATCTTCGACATCGGCTTGGGAAGTTCCTGCAGCCAGCCATTGTTGGCGAAACGTCCGTCATAAACGCTGGGATCGCGACGGAAAATTATTTCGAATCCTTGCACAGAGCTGGTGTTCGCTGAAGCCCCACTGGCTTTGGCCGAAACCTGCTTGGGAGAAAATGCCGTTCCCTCGACCCAGCCATCATGCAGCGACTTCCGCCAGAAGGCGTCGAAGTCGGCGCCGGCATGCTGCTTCTTCCAGAAACTCTGCACTAGCTCATGTCCGGAGGTTTGCCCTTGCCCGGCCAATGCTGAAACCAACTCGTACGAACTCTTGCCGTCATAAAGCGGCGCAATCAGCGGCTGGACAATGCTGACGGTGCCATCGTAAGCGCGGGCATCGCCCCATGCTTCCAGATAGTGCGCTTCGTTTATGTGCCAGTGGCAAAGCTCGGCAGTCTCGTCCTGATAGAGGCCGAGGTGCACCCGAGTTTGAATATTGGTGTTCTTCAAAGCGTCAGAGAATGCCAGGTCAGCAGGCGCGTCGTACGCTGGGTTCGCCCCCAGGATAATCAGCAGCTCAACTTTTCCGCCGCGCATGTCAGCGACGAGATCTTTGAGCGACTCGGCCTGATTGATGGGATTTGCATCCACCGGCTCGGTGTAGACCACGGTCTTCCCGACGTTGCCGAGCCTCTGATTAATGGTGTGGGCGAGAGCATGAACAGCCGGGGATTGATGGTCTCCGGCGATCACTACACTCGATCCGCGATGACTCTGCAAATCTTTCGCGAGCGCGGACAAAAATTTCTGTTGAGATCCGTTCTGTACTGAACTGCTGCCTGTGCCCAAGGCCGAGGCTAGTGCTCGCGCGAACGCTTCGATTTCCGCCGCGCGCATCGGCAACCGATGATCAGCCTTCCCGCCAGTCGTCGTCGGCGTGCTCTCGACCACGTACAGGCGGCTCATTTTCTCTGCGTGCGGGTTACGGCTGGCCGCGAAATCGTGCGCGTATCTTGTGAAACCGGGAAATCCTGCGTACAGGAAATCAGCGTCCAGCGAAAGAATGACGTCGGCTTTGTCCAGCTTGTACTGCGTCTCCACTTGCTGCCCGAACGCCATCTGCGAACCTGCGCGATAGGAATCGCGATTCGCAGGCTCATAGGCATGCCACTTGGCTTGCGGATAGAGTTTCAACAGTTGCCGCAACTGGTCGGCCAGCGTGGGCGAAGAAACCGTCCGCGTCAAAATACGCATGCCCGCGCCCTGAACAGCCTTTTGCGAGCTCAGTGGTCCGCGAATTTCATCCAGGAAGTTTCCCCAGGTCTTCATGCCGCCGAGATATTCAATGCCCTGTGAACGGTCTGGGTCGTACATCTCAAGGATGGAAGCCTGTGCGAACACGTCGGTTCCACCGAGACTTGCGGGATGCTTATCGTTGCCTTCAATCTTTGTTGGACGATAAAGATGGCTCTCAACCAAGACCGGCTGCGCGTAACCGCAAAGAGTGAATGCTGTAGCGAAGAAAAGAGGCCGGCCCGGAATCACTTCTTCGGGCTGCTTCACGTACGGGACGATGGATTCGAGCGGCTGCTTGGTGCACGCGGTCATACCCGCCATAGCGAGCGAAGCGCCCATCAGCTTCATGAATCCCCGGCGCGACACTGCGTCCAGCCACTCGGAAGCTCCCTTAGGGAACTCGCGATGCATCATCTCTTGAAAATCGGTACTGCCCGCGAGCTCTTCCAGGCTGCGCCAGTACTGCGGACCTTTTGTCTCCGCGATCTGCGCGCGTGCCGTGTCGAGGTCGAGCTTGCCCCTTTTCGTTGGACAAACATCCTCGCGGTGCTGCTTTTTGTTTTCGTCTTCCATCATTCTGGCTTCAGTCTTTATTACCAAGTTCTAGCGGTGACACGTCGAGCAATTCGTGATGTCGGTAACGCTGCGCAACTGATATTTGTGGACCAGATCGGTGCCGAGCGCCAACTGGTCTTTATATTCCTTGCCGTCCATGATCAGCGGCTTGAAACCTGATGGCGGCTCGTATCGCATGTTGAACACCTGCTCACGGGGACGAATATATTTCTCCGGTGCGCGATGACAATCCAGACACCACTCCATTTGCAGGGAGGCATGGTTATACATCAATGGCATGCGATCCACAGGGCCATGACAGGTATTGCAGCCGACGCCTTTATTAATGTGAATGCTGT
>JBEEGK010000232.1:0-9194 GCA_041166845.1 Acidobacteriaceae bacterium | reverse complement strand
GATGTGGTGCAGGATGCGTTCCTGAAGGCTTACGGGAACTTGAAACAGTTCCAGGGCCAGTCGAAGTTTTATACCTGGCTGGTGCGGATCGCGGTGAACGAGGCGCTCATGAAGTTGCGCCGCCGTCGCCCGGAACGCACTGTTTCCCTGGACGAGGATGTAAAGACTGAGGAAGACTCGCTGCCGCGCGAGGTTGCTGATTGGAGCCCCAATCCTGAGCAACAGTATAGTCAGGCGGAATTGCGGGAAATTTTGACGCGGACCATACAAGGCCTGCCTGCAACTTTCCGCACGGTTTTTGTGTTGCGTGACGTGGAAGGGCTTTCGACGGAAGAAACAGCGGATGCGCTCGACCTAAGCATCCCGGCGGTGAAGTCGAGGCTACTGCGAGCGCGATTGCAACTACGGGAGCGCCTGAGCAGGTTCTTTCAGAGACGTGCGAGTTCAGACGGCAAGCCGAAGCTTGTTGATGTCGAAGGCGAGTTGGAACTTGAAAGTGGAGACAGCAATGCCGGTGAACAGGATCATGAAAGCGGAGATGGCAACCAGTGAAATGCTCTGAATTTTTGCACGAGCTCACCAATTACCTAGACGGCGTCATTGACGACCGTACCAAGACCGAATTGGAAGACCATCTCTCGTGGTGCCACAACTGCTACGTGGTGTGCGACACCACCAAAAAGACCATCGAGATTTATCGCGACTCCCAGTTATACGAGCTTCCTGACGACCTTCGCACCCGCCTTCGCTCGGCCATCGTGAGTAAGTGCGAAGCCCACAAAAAAGCTGATGCCAAGGGCGATTGACGCTGGGGGCTTAGGCTTCCGCGCAGTCGCAGTAGTTTCCACCGTCCTTACTGTTTTGGAACCAGAGACCGGTTTGATCCTCCTTCCGAATCTTATTTCCTCCAAGCTCATCTAAATGGTTACAACACAGTCAGTCCAGAGATAGGATGTTCTTCTGGTGGGTCGCACGATGAGCTTTTATGACACCATTTTCGGTTGCCGCCACAATAACTACAGCTTTCCGATTTCTGTCCCACTCACACCCGGCCGCAGCGCCGCAGCGCGCCTGACCGGCACCTATGTTGTGTGCTTGAAGTGCACCAAGGAATTGCCTTACGACTGGAGCGAAATGAAAGTTGTTTCTGAGGAGACAGCGACAGCCAAATCACGCTCTCGCTCGCCAGTTGGACAGGTCGCTTCCAAGCAAACTGCTTAAAATTAGATTTACGCACAAAAGAAAAGGCGACCCTAAAGGGCCGCCTTTTTATTGTGTGCGAATTACTAGTTGCTGTCGTCCTGCCGCCGCTTTAGCGTTGGACGTCCATCATCTTTACCATCGTCTTTAGTGGTTTTGTCCGGTGCCGACGTACGCCGCAAGCTCGGTTTTCCGCTGTCTTTCTGGTCCACCAGCTTGCGGCGGTTCTCCAGTGAAGCGAGGCGCGACTTAACGTCGTCGAACTCAGAGGTTGACACCGTGTACTGCGGACGCGGAGGTAATATGCGAGAAATTTCCTCCTGCGACTTGCTGATGCGATCGGGCGTCTGCGGATGCGTAGAAAAAGCCTTCGACAATGTCCCGGGCTTCTTCTTCTCCTGTGCCTGAATCTTTTCAAAGAAGCTGATGAAAGCTTGCGGATCGTATCCGGACTTGTACATGTACTCGAGGCCTAGATAATCAGCTTCGCCCTCAAATCCGCGCGAGAATTTGAGGAACGTCAGCGGTAAAGCCAATCCTGCAGCCTGGTAGCCGGCGTATCCGATCGGTCCGCCAACAAAAATCAAGGGGATGGAAGCCAGATTCATTAACTGTCCGCGAGTATTTTCGCGGGCAGCGTGACAGGCGGCGACGTGCGCGATCTCGTGCGCCATCACTCCGGCAAGTTCGGCCTCTTCGTCCGCAGCCAAAATCAGCCCAGTGTTCACGTAGAAAAATCCGCCCGGCAACGCGAAAGCGTTGATTTCGTCGGCGTCAATTACTTTGATCGTGAATGGAACTTGCGCATCGGAGTTGCGAACCAGATTTTGGCCGATACGATTCACGTACTCGGTGATGACGGGATCCTGCACCAGCTTCGAAGTGGACTCCACCTGCATGGCATATTGCTTTCCCATCGCCATCTGTTTCTCGATGCTGTACCAGTTGCCCATTCCGCGATCGCAGCCGACGTGACGGTTGCCTATGGCATCCACGTCGCTTCTGCCGCCGTCGTGCTCGAACTTCTGGTCTGGCTGCGCGGTCGCAGTTTTCGGAGCGCTGGCCGTTGCGGTATCTTTACCTGGGGTACCGGGCTGAGTCGTAGCTGGCGTGCTGGCAGCAGTATCGCCGGACGGAGTTTGGCTTCCACTACTCTGGCCAAACGCACTTCCCAAGCTCAAAACTGCAGCCGTAAAAATTATCAACCGGATTTTCATATGAAGGCCTCTTCAGTCCCAAACCTTGGCCACTAGTACAAGTTTCATTCTACGCCGACGCAGGGCTTTGGGCTGAAACTCTCTATAAACAATTGGACGCACACGGACTTAAGAAGGTTATCCGGGCTGAAAAAGTGCCTCTTCGCGAACAATCGATCACAGGACTGACTAGTTAGATCAAGCGGGAGCGCGCAGAGTTTCACAAAGTCCTTTAACGAAGAGGTGGCAGGCGAGCCGCAGCATACACCTGGAATCAGTCGTAGTACTCCAGCCCAAGGTGCGTGATCAATTCCTCCCCGCGCAGATGGCGAAGCGTATTCTTCAGCTTCATCAACTGGATGAAGAGATCGTGCTCGGGATAGAGCCCGGGGAGCGTCATTGGAGACTTAAAGTAAAAGCTGAGCCATTCTTGAATCCCTAAGCCTTGAAGTTCAGTGCTACGTTGGGCGAGGTCAAGGAAAAGAACCAGGTCGAGCACAATGGGCGCAGCCAAGATCGAATCCCGGCATAGGAAATCAACCTTGATTTGCATTGGATAGCCGAGCCATCCGAAGATATCAATATTGTCCCAACCCTCTTTGTTATCACCACGGGGCGGGTAATAGTTAATGCGGACTTTATGGGTAAAGTTGCCGTAGAGATCAGGGTAAAGATCGGGCTGCAGAATGTGCTCGAGGACCGAAAGCTTCGATTCTTCCTTAGTCTTGAAAGAGCCGGGATCCTCCAAAACTTCGCCATCCCGATTGCCCAGAATGTTGGTCGAAAACCATCCATTGAGCCCCAACATGCGAGCTTTGAATCCCGGAGCAAGAATGGTCTTAATCAGCGTTTGCCCGGTCTTGAAGTCCTTGCCGCAAATCGGAGCATTATTCTTTCGCGAGAGCTCATGCATCACTGGAAGGTCAACCGTTAAGTTTGGGGCGCCATTCGCAAAAGGCACGCCTTCCATTAGCGAAGCATACGCATAAATCATGGAAGGAGCGATGTTCTCATCGTTTTGCGCCATCGCCTTTTCGAATGCCTTCACACTCTGGTGAGCTGCTGTGGGCTGTAGAAAGATTTCCGTGGAGCCGCACCAGATCGTAACCAGTCGCGATGTTCCAGAGGTCTTCCTGAAGTCTCGGATGTCGGCCCGAAGCTGCTCGGCAAGGTCCATCTTGTTCTTGCCCTTTTTGACGTTGCTGCCGTCGAGTTTTTTTACATAGTTGTGATCGAAGACCGCTTTCCGCGGTTTGATAGAACTCAAGAATGGTTTGATTTTGCCCAACAGTTCGCGATCGAGAACTCCAGCTGTCGACGCAGCCGTGAACATGTCGTCTTCGAAAATATCCCATCCGGTAAAAACTAAATCGTCCAGTCCTGCGAGCGGGACGAACTCTTTTACTTTCGGAGAACGGGAGTCGGTGCGTTTGCCGAGGCGGATGGTCCCCATCTGAGTCACGGATCCAATTGGCTTCGCAATTCCCTTGCGGATGGCTTCGACACCAGCCACAAAAGTAGTGGCGACCGCGCCCATACCGGGGATCATGATTCCAAGTTTTCCCTTAGCGGGCTGAATTTCGCCGTGCCGGGCGTCCGAGACTTCCACGTTATTCCTGACGCTTTTAGTCTTCTTTACGTTCTTCTGCCTTATCGCCATTCTCGGCTGCTTCCTTATAGTGACCATCTGGGATGTAGGACAAACGGTTATGTTCTCGTATCAAGCCGGGATTTGCAACCAGCTCAGGGTTGAACGCGCAGGCTGCAGCCTCAACTGCAAATTAACGCATTAAGAGGGAAACAATTATTCGGCGGTTCGGATGCGATGATGCCATCGTGTCCAGACAAACCAAATGAATCCACTTAATAGAATTACGCCGATGACCGCGTCGAATTCATGGAAATATTTCCCGATGCCGCGCCAGTTTTCTCCCAACTTCATGCCAATCCAAGCCAGGCCGAAGCACCATGGCCAGGAGCCGAGAAAGGTGTAGAGATGAAAGCGTCCGCGCGGCATGCGCGCAATGCCAGCAGGAAGCGCGATGAAAGTACGCACCACGGGAAGCAGGCGTGCGACAAATATGGCGAGATATCCCCACCGTTTAAAGAAACGGTCAGCCCAATCTAAATCACGACGGCTGACTAAGAGATATTTACCGTACCTTTCAACCAGCGGACGACCGCCATAGTGTCCGACTTCGTAAGCAACCAGTGATCCCACGTTGCATCCGATGGCGCCAGCGGTCGCGACCCATAACAGTTTCATCGTCCCCTGAAAAACCAGGTAGCCGGCGAAGGGCATGATCAGCTCTGAGGGCAATGGAATACACGCGGATTCGATTGCCATGAGCAGCACGATTCCGCCGTAGCCAGTGGAGGCTATCAGCGAGCTGATAAATGAAAACAGAACACCGATGATTTTTTCGGTCATTTCCTAGTTTCTTATTCTGGTTCTGGGGACGTGGTTGTGTGCGCTGGCGAGGCTGGCTAAAAAGACCCTTCCTGGGTAAACGTGAAACCAGGCAAAGAGACGCCCTCGGCATTTTTGGAAACCTTGACCTTTACCGTGGGAACGTCCGGAGCATTCACCTCCGCGGGACGCAGCATGGCGAATTGCGAGAACAGTTCGCTATAGACCTTGGTGACAAGATAATCCTGGCCACTTCCATCCTTGCGCCAGACTTGACCGAGCTGAATAGACTTAACCGCCACGTGGAGTCCTTACAATTTAGAGAGTAGAAGACACTTCAGAGTACCGGGAGGAGAATCGCCCGTCAATGCAGACGGTGATGCTTCATCTTAATGATTTACAGTTCGCCGCAATTGGAACTCTGGTGCCTATTAAAACCCATCTGCTAGCATGACTGAAAACCGTGAAGGAGCTTGGTAATGCCGAGCGTTACTCCCAGCCGACTGAAGAAGATCAAAGCAAAATATGATCCCCTCGCACCCGACAGAATTAAAGAAATTCTCGCACGACTAGATCTGCTTTATCCCGACGTCACCTGCGCCTTAACTCACAAAAGCGCGTGGGAGTTGCTGGTCGCGACCATCCTCTCTGCTCAGTCCACAGATGTGCGGGTCAACATGGTGACTCCCGATTTGTTCAAGAAATATCCGACCGTCCAAGACTTTGCCGCGCTAAATGCTGAAGACTTGCAGGCTGACATTCGCTCTACCGGATTCTTTAGAAACAAATCGAAGTCAGTAGTAGGCGCCGCCAAGCGAGTTGTGGATGCCTTCCAGGGAAAGGTTCCCGAGACTATGGAAGAGTTGCTGACTTTGCCGGGTGTCGCGCGCAAGACTGCGAACGTTGTGCTGGGAAGCTGGTTTAAGAAAGGCATCGGCATCGTCGTGGATACGCACGTCCACCGGCTTTCACGGCGGCTGGAGCTAACCAAAAACAACGATCCGCAGAAAATTGAGCAGGATCTAATGAAAGTGATTCCACCGCAGAAATGGATTCTGTTGGCGCATCAGTTGATTTGGCATGGCCGAAGGCTCTGCATAGCACGGAGTCCGAAATGCGTGGAGTGTCCGCTGGAGAATATCTGCCACGCAGGGGACAAAACCTGGACGACTGTTCCCGTGCACGCAGCCGCAAAAGCTTGAGCACCGCGCCTGCTCAGGTCGGCACTCGCAGTATTAGGTATCCGCCAACCATTGCGAAAATGAGATCGGGAGACCATGCCGCCAGGACGGGCGGAAGCTGACTCATATTTCCCATCGCTTCAAAAAGCCCTGACACGACTGAATAGACCACCGCAATTCCCACCGCTACCGCTACTCCGGTCACCGCTCCGCGCTTTGCTGTTGAGAGGGAAAAAGGCACAGCGAGCACTGCCATGACTAGCGTGATGAATGGGAAGGCAAGTTTTTTTTGCAATTGCACTCTGAGCCGGACAACATCGAACCCGCTCTGCTGCAGGTCGTGAATGTAGCGTCGCAGTTCCTCGTAATTCATCTCTGAAGACTGCTTCACTTCTTTCTTGAAGTACGAAGGCGCTTCATTCATGGCCGTCAATGTTGCCACGTCGAAGGCGCGATAGTTCTCGATGGCCGAGCCTTGGACGGAGCGTTGCCAGCCCTTGGTCGCGATCCATAGCTGTAAACGATCATCCCAATAGGCGCGGTCGGCATAGATACGGTCTTTCAACTGAAAGGTTGCGGGATCGAATTTGAAAATCGAGAGATTGCCGAACTGGTCGCGATCGGGATCAAACAACTGATAGTAGTAGACCGTAGAGTTCTGTCCGAAAATCCACTTGCGATCCGGGTTCAAATACGTCTGCGTAGGCTTTCCCTTGATCAGATTATGCAAAGCGTCCTGCCGCTTGTTGGCATAAGGCAGATAGAACTGATCGAAGAAAAACAGGCCGCCGGCAATGATGGTCGCAACGATCAGCACGGGCACGATGATGCGGTAGATGCTGATCCCCGTGGCTTTAATGGCGACGATTTCATTGGAGCGCTGCATCCATGAAAAAGTTATGAGCACCGCCAGAAGGGTGCAGTACTGGGCCGTGTTGTAAATAAAATACGGCGTCACGTTCAGCAGATACTCGGCCAAGACATAAAGGGGAATGTGATTGCGCAGCACATCATTGAAAAGCTCGAAGGCGGTGAATACGAGAATTAACATCAGAAACGTGGAGAACACCAGCGCCAGATTGGTGCCAAAGTCACGCAGCACGTAGTCATCCAGAATCATCGGGAAACTAGCGCTGAAAACGCGACGCCGCGAGATAGCCCGCTGAAAGGCGTTCTTCGTACGTGAAAAGCGTGGCAGAATTCCGCGGCGTTCGTTGGGACCGACTCTAAATGGGTTCCACAGCACTCGCAGAGAAAATGTCTCGAACGGCTTGCGCTCGATGCGCCATAAAAGGAACGCACCAAAGACGAAAAATACAATGTCCGCGAGCCAGGCACCAAATGCGGGCGGCACTCTTCCCTGCCGGGCCAGCGAGATCCCGAGTAAGGAAACAAAGTAGTATCCGAAAACGAGAATGATGGTCAGAACAAAGCCAGTGGATTTTCCTCCCTTCTTCGAAGACAGTCCCAGGGGAATTCCCACCAGGGCCAGCACCAGGCAAGCGGTAGGAAGCGCAAAGCGGCGGTGTAATTCGATGTAGTACCAGCGCGCAGCCACGGCATTTTTAGTCCCTGCTTCGCGGGATAGATTTCGTGTGGACAATTGTGCTATCGGGGCGGGTTCCTGTTCCTTTCCGCTATCAGTCTGCGGCAGATAAATGGGTACATCGGTTTGTTCGAAGGTGGAGATCTGATAGTTGCTCGGAACCTTGGCATCAATCTCGTGCGTGGACCCGTTTATTAAATGAAGGTGGAGAGTATTTTTGCCCTCACTGGTGAGAATTCCTTGCTCGGCCAGGGTGATCCGGGGAGACGCGGAGGAGGTGACGTCGGCAATAAACACGCCCTTCCAGATTGCCGCTCGTTGCGCAGCCTTGACGTCCTGCACGTAAAGAACCAGTTTGGGGAAGCCTTCGTAAAAGACACGCGGCTTTACCTCGAAAGAAAGTTGCGATCCCTTTAAGCGGTCTTGCAGTCTGCCGAGCGCGGCCTGCGAGCGGGGTGCGACATAGACCGCGTTGAACATCGCCAGCGACCACGCGATAACAACAAAAACAGATAAGCTGCGAAGGAATCCCCAAACGCCAATTCCGCTCGCGCGCATGGCAGTGATTTCGCTGTCGGCAGCGAGACGGCTGAGACCGATCAGAATGCCCACCAGCACTCCCATCGGCAGGGTGTAAATCAATGCGACTGGAACGGTGAAGAAGAAGAGTTCGGCCACACTCGGCAGCGGCGCGCTATTGCGTACCACAAGTTCGAGAATATGCGCGAGATCGCGAGTGAAGAGGACAAATGTAAACACTGCCACGCCGATCAAGGCGTGCGAAGTCACTTCACGCAGAATGTAGCGGGTCAGAATCCTCATCGGCGAGCCGTTCCCATGGAGTCTAGCATGGGCTTTTAAAAGCGCCGTCGGAGCTAGCGACTGCCGTTTCCAGGAGAAATCACGCGGCCAAATTCTGATGCGCGCGCCATGCGGTCGAACATCTCGTAGGCAGCCAGTGAAATCCGGCTGATGGCCGTTTCTCCATCTCTTTCATTCTTCAGATAGCTCGTCATCACGCAGATCACATATGGACGATTCGGCACGAACACGATACCAACGTCATTGCGCACACCTTCGAGCGACCCGGGTTTGTTCGCAATTCTTACTCCCGCCGGAAGATCGCGCGGAAGCCACGAGTCTTTCGGCGTGCTGAGCAATTTGAAAAAATCGTCCCCAGCATCCTTTCCCAGCACCTTGCCTTCGTAAAGCTGTTGCAACAGGGCCATCATCTCTCTGGGAGTGGAGACGTTTTCTCTTCCCTCGGCAGCAGCTTTCAGATCCATCATCTTGCGCCGCAACCTCGTATGAGTGAGGCCAAGCGAGTCCATAAATCTGTTGACGTTATCCATTCCAACGCGGTCAATCAGGACGTTGGTGGCGCTGTTGTCGCTCACTGCCACAACCATGGTCGCGAGATCGCGCAACGTTAACTTCGTGACGTCAGCAGTGAGGCCCCCAAAAATATCGCTGTCAGGAACCAGATCGGCAGTTTGCACCGTGTAAGTGTCCGTAAGCTTCAACTTTCCGCTATGCGCCTGGTGATAAAGTTCCGCAAGCAGTGCAACTTTGATCGAACTCGCCTGGGCAAACACTTCGTCAGGATGCAGCGAGATTTGTTGACCGGTCTTCAAATCGAGGACCGTTACGCCCATGACGCC
>JBEEGK010000231.1:0-3885 GCA_041166845.1 Acidobacteriaceae bacterium | reverse complement strand
GTTGGTATGCATCCCGTTGCCGTTCACTCCCACCACCGGTTTCGGCAAAAACGATGCCGTCAATCCCATCTTCGTAGCGACCTGGCGGCAGATCAGTTTGTACAGCTGGATCTGGTCGGCCGCAGCCACTACTTCGCCGTAGCTGTAGTTGATTTCAAATTGCGAAGGCGCAACCTCGGGATGGTCCTTCTCGTTCTGGAACCCCATCGCGCGCTGCACTTCGGCAGTCGTATCAATAAATGTGCGCAGCGGATCACCCGGCAGCGAGTGGTAATATCCGCCGGTATTTACATATTCAAATTTGCCAGTCTCGTGGTAACGCTGTTCCGCGTCCGGTCCTTGAAACAAGAAGCCTTCAATTTCGTTGGCCGCATTTAGCGTGTACCCGTCCTCCTTGTGTAACTTTTCCGCATACCCCTTTAGGACGCCGCGAATGTCCGCGGTATAAGAAGTGCCGCCCTTATCAATGACTTCACCGAAGACAAGCACTTTGCCGGAGCCAAAATAGTCCGACGGGGCCCAATAGAAAGCTCCCCAATCAATGCCGAGCCGCAGATCGCTCTCGCGCTGCGCAGTGAATCCGCGAATGGACGATCCGTCAAACGTAAGATTGTCAGAATTCTTGACGAGAAACTTCTTGTCGTAATCGAGCATGTGCAGACGCCCTTCCAGATCGCTGAAGAGCACCGTCACTGCCTTAATACTCTTTTCGTCGGTCAGATATTTGAGTCGTTCTTCCTGAATCTTGTGGGGCGCGACGCGTTTGCTGCGCTGCTCTTTTGCCTTAAGATTGAGTTCTTCCAACTCGTCATACGACAGAGCCAAAAAGTTACGGAGTTCGTTCGCCATGAGTCTCCTCGGAATTATTTGCTGATCTAGAAGGCAGGGATTTCCGTCCCCGGTGCGCGCGTAGGATAATAACGTGCAACGCTACCGCCCGCCAATCAGAAGAGCTTATCAGGCATATTCAAGGAATTTATAACTGTGCAAGGTGAAAACCGGATAGCGGATTCATGATCCGCTATCAAACAACTTTATTGCCGTTCGACGATCCTTTTCTGTTTGAGAGCAGAACGCCCGGAGAGCGGCACAGTCACCTTCAACACCGTGCCGGATCCGCTCGATTCCAACAGCAGCTCACCGCCTAGTTCTTTCACTCGCTCGCGCATCCCGGCAAGTCCTACTCCGTCGCCACTGCCCGCTGCCTGGAAACGGTCGAGCAGGCTTTGGGAGATGCCTTTTCCATAGTCCTTAAGCTCCAGAATCACTTCGGAGGTCTTTTCGGTTTGAACTTTTTGCAAGTGAACGTCAACACGGCTGCTTCCTGAGTGGCGGTGTACGTTAATGAGCGCTTCCTGTAAAACTCTGAAGAGGGCCAACTCCACCGCATCCGGCATGCGTTCCGGTTCCGCGGGCATCTCTAGCTCTACTTTTATGCCGCTGCGCTTTGCGAAACCCTCCACATACCATTGCGCGGCGGAAAAAAAACCGGCTTCGTCCAGCAACGGAGGATGAAGCAAATACGAAAGAGTTCGGATCCCAGAAACCGACTCCGTTACCAGCCGGCGCGCTTCGGTAAGAAAGTTGGAAGAGTCGTTTCCGTTTGAATCCGAGTACAAGGTCAGATTGATTTGTGCGGCGGCCAGATACTGTCCCAAACCATCGTGAAGTTCCCTCGCCATTCGGCGACGCTCATCATCCTGAGCACGCATGAGTTGAGCAGAAAGTCTTCTAAGAGCCACGGTGCGTTGTTCAACCAATGATTCCAGATGATCGTTTATTTCCCTCTGCGCCGCGTGAGACCTTCTTAGTTCGTCCAGATGCTCGCGGATTTCATATTGCCGGGAACGAGCGCGCAATGCAGTCCGTACAATGCTGAGCAGGGTAGCCGGACGCACCGGACGCTCCAACAATGTGACGTTTCCGAGCGCCACGCGCGATCTTACCGCCATTTCCGTGAGTGGCGTACTGGCTCCGCCTCCGGTGAGGATTACGACCGGCAAATCCGACCACGCAGGCTGGTCTGCTATGCAGGAACTGAGGGAAGTTGTGGTCTCGTCGTCAAGCGCTTCCTCCGTCAGAATCGTGACATCGATACCCCTCTTAATACAATTGACCAGAGCACGCGCCGCGGTAACGGGTTCCACGATAACCCCGGAACCCTTAAGGACTTCGCTGATGAGTTGAGAGTCTTTGCCGAACGGCGCCAAAACTACTGCGCGCCACTCCGGCTTTTGTTCAGTCGCCATCGGCATTTTCAGTGATCGGCTTTGAAGAACCGAGGTAAGTAGGAATGCCGGTCAAAACGCCGTGGAATTCCTTTAGTGGTTTGCCAACACGGATCCGATCTGGTCCCAGCGCAAGTTCGCGGATAGTTCGCTCGTGTGCACCGCTTCTTTTCTTAATAATGGAGATCGCCTGCCGCACTTCCCCCTGAGTTTCGAAATACCGGAGTAACAGAATGTTGTCGGCGAGATAGCTGATATCCACCGGGGTTTGCATAGCGCTGCCAATTGTTCCCGCCTGAGCAAGAATCACGATAGTCAAAACGCCCCGGTTATTGAGATACGCCAGAAGCTCGTGGAGATGGCTCGCAAGATACGTCTCTCCCGGCATGGACTGGAGGTATCCGTTGAGGCTGTCAATCACCACGACTCTCGACTGATACTCCTCTACCGAAGCCTTCACTCGCTGCGTGAATTCCCCGGGCGTCATTTCCGCGGGGTCTACTTGCTCAATTCTGATACGGCCGGACTGCACTTGCGAATGAAGATCCATTCCTAGACCCGCGGCGCGAGTAAGGAAGGTATGCATTCCTTCTTCAAAAATAAATATGGCACAGTTCTCGCCACGCTCAGCCGCCGCAGTCACCCACTGCATTGAGACTGTCGTCTTACCGCAACCAGCCGGGCCCATCAGAAGAGTGCTGGTGCCGCGGTCTAGTCCTCCACCTACCAGGGTGTCAAGTTCCCGAATGCCACTGGGGACGGAGCTGCTTTTCATATCCCCGCGATACTGCGCGGCAACCAGTCGAGGAAATACTACGACTCCGCCTGTTTTGATCGCGTAATCGTGGTAGCCAGCTCGATAGCGACTACCCCGCAATTTGGTTATCTCCAGACGCCTTCGCGCATCTCCATAGTCCCTGGAAATTTTTTCCATCACAATAACGCCGTGCACAACACTATGCAACTGCAGGTCATCATCTCTAGTGGTACGGTCGTCCAAAAGCAGAACGGTGCAGGTTTTGTCGGTCAGATAATCCTTCATGGATAGAATCTGCCGGCGGTACTTCAGCGAATCTCTGGACAGCATGCGTAGTTCAGAGAGCGCGTCAACGACGAGACGGTCCGGCTTTACCCGTTCCACCTCCTTCACAATGGTCTTCATGCGATCATTCAGTTCCACTTCGGCCGGATGGAAGACCGTGTACTGGCTCTCAGGCCTAAGATCTTCTTCACTGGGGAGCAACTCAAAAATTTCTAGCCCGTCGGACGGAAATCCATGCGAACGGCAGACGGCAAGCAGGTCTTCCCGCGATTCGGAAAGGGTAATGTATAAAACCTTCTCGCCGCTCTTGACACCTTCGATCAGAAATTGCAACGCCAAGGTGGTCTTGCCGGCGCCGGGATCGCCTTCAAAAAGGTAAAAATGGCCGCTCGGGAATCCACCAAGTAACGCGTCATCCAAACCGGCACAACCCGACCGAAGACGGTTGCCGTTGGACACATTCGCGTGTAAATTTTGCTGCTTAGCCATCATTCCTCTATGTCACTTGCAGGCTGGGAGGATCCAAAACTTCACTCTCGCAAGCGAAAAGAACACTCCGGCCTAGTGAGAATGGAGTGTCGGGGTGAAATCTGCTATACGGGTTTCCAAGTATGA
>JBEEGK010000230.1:0-10921 GCA_041166845.1 Acidobacteriaceae bacterium | reverse complement strand
TGGAATTCGTTGAGGTAGCAAGGTTCCCACTGATTACAGTGTTCGCACAACTGCTTGCCTATCTGCTGGTGCTTGCGTTCATGGCGTCAATTTCGAAGCGCGCTCCCGGGATGCCGTTCTGGTCGGCGATTGGCTGGAACTGGCCTAAAAATTGGCAACGTTATTTACTTGCGGGGATCGTGCTCTCATTTGTGTTGCAGGCGGTGGCACACGTTCTGCCGATGCCGAAAGAGCTACCGATTGATCGTTTTTTTCAAACGACCGCGGAAGCTTGGGCGTTATCAATATTCGGAATGACGCTGGCTCCTCTGCTCGAGGAACTGTTTTTTCGAGGATTCCTTTTTCCGGTGCTGGCGAGACGTCTCGGGATGTTTGCCGCGATTGCGCTGACCGCTGCCAGTTTCGGATTGCTGCACGCGCCACAACTCGCTCGAGCCTGGGGGCCTGTGTTGGTGGTGTTTCTCGTGGGACTGGTTCTCACGATCACGCGTGCGGTGACTAAATCGGTCGCCGCGGGGGTGCTCATCCACGTTGCATACAACGGAACGATCTCGGTGCTGATTTTCATCGCCAGCGGTGGATTTCGCCACCTCGACCGGTTGAACCAATAAGAGCGAGTCTTCCTCCGTGTTATCTTGAATTTCGATGCCTTCCGCGCGACAACAACTGCTCAGCCTGCTGGCCACAAAATCCTTTCGGCTGGGACAATTCAAATTATCTTCCGGAGCCAGCAGCGACTATTACGTCGACTGCCGCACGACAACGCTCGACGCTCGCGGCGCGCAGCTTACGGGGCAGGTCTTCCTCGATGAAATTCGTGCACAAGGATGGAAGCCGCGCGCCATTGGAGGCTTGACTATGGGCGCCGATCCCATCGTTGTTTCAGCGGCTGTCACGAGCGGAACCATGCACGGATTCCTGGTGCGAAAGGCCGAGAAAACGCATGGTACCGGGCAGCGTATCGAGGGTTTTCAGGAGAAGGGAGCGCCGGTCGTGATCGTTGACGATGTTTGTACGACTGGGGCGTCCACGGTACAAGCCATAGAAGCGGCCCGCGATTATGGATTCGAAGTGGTCGGTGTTATGTGCCTGGTTGAACGCGAAGAGGCAAAGGGACGCGGCAGCGTGGAAAAGGCCGCGCATCCCGCGCCATTCGTTTCCATTTTCACCGCGACCGATGTAAGAAAACAGCATCTAATTCAGTTGGGAAACGCAGGCTTAAAATCTCATTGACTACGTAAGCACCGAAATCAAAATAAAAAATGATTGAAACATTGGAGTGGACGGACGCGGGCGTGCGGTTTATTGATCAGACCAAACTGCCGCGCGAAGAGGTTTACGTTAATTGCACGACTCACGAAGAAGTAGCGGATGTTATCCGCACCATGGTCGTTAGGGGCGCACCGGCAATCGGTGTATCCGCGGCAATGGGAATTGCGCTCGGCGTGCAGAATTCTAAAGCCGCGAGCTACAACGAACTGCTGCCTGAGTTCGAGCAAATTTGCGATTTGATTGGGGAGACTCGTCCCACGGCGGTAAATCTTTTCTGGGCCATCCGGCGCATGCGCGAAAAACTTGAGACTCTGCGTAATAAGCCCATTCATGAAATCAAGAAGTCTGTGATCGAAGAAGCTTGCCGCATGCACGCCGAAGATATCGCCGCAAACCACGCGATGGGACAATTTGGCGCGACCTTGATGCCAGCAAGCGGTGGCGTTCTCACGCACTGCAATGCGGGCGCGCTGGCGACTTGTGGATACGGCACGGCGCTTGGAGTGATCAGGGCAGCGGTCGAGCAAGGGAAAAAAATCCACGTTTACGCGGATGAGACGCGTCCATTTTTGCAGGGTTCGCGGCTGACGGCCTGGGAACTGATGAAAGATGGCATTCCGACGACCGTGATATCGGACAATATGGCAGGCGCCATGATGCATCAAGGGAAAATTGGCGCCATCGTGGTGGGCGCGGACCGAATCGCAGCCAATGGAGACGTTGCCAATAAGATCGGCACTTACACCGTGGCTGTCTTGGCGAAAGAGAATGGAATTCCGTTCTACGTTGCTGCTCCATTCTCTACCATTGATTTGAATACCCCGGACGGCGATGGTATTCCCATTGAACAGCGGAATGCTCGAGAGGTGACACACTTTTCAGGGAAGCAAGTTACCCCGGATGGAGTCGGCATCGAGAATCCCGCTTTCGATGTAACACCTGCGAAATACGTAACTGCCATCATCACCGAACTCGGAATCGCACGCGCGCCGTACACGCAGGCGCTGCAAAGTCTATCTCCCGCGAAGAGAACCGTAGAAGCGGTCAAGGTCCCAAGCTGATTTGTATCTTGTGAATCAAACCAGAGCCTCGTTTGAAAGCGGCAGGAAAACTGTCGCGCTTGACTGCCTTGTGCCGGCCAACGATGGACAAACCCTTCCCGCCGTAATTGGCCTGCACGGCTCCGGTGGCGGACATGTCAGTATGCTGGAACCGGCGAGGATGCTGGCCGAGCAAGGATTCGCGGTTTACGTGTTGCACTACTTCGATCGCGCGGGATCGCCGGGGGCAGATTTCCAGAGTATTTTCCGGAATTTTCCTCTATGGATGAAGACTGTCTGGGATGCGGTCACGTTCGTCAGCCGCGAACCCGAGGTTGATCCGCAGCGCATTGGGCTTATGGGATTTTCGCTGGGCGGATATCTTTCGGTTTCGAGTTCCGGCATAGATTCACGGATTAAGGCCGTGGTCGAGTTTTTCGGAGGTTTACCGCGCGAGTTGAAATATTTTATGCGACGGGCGTGTCCTACGTTGATCCTTCACGGAGAAGCCGATACTACGGTGCCGGTCGCCGAGGCCTATCACCTGCAAAAGGTGCTTCAAGCCAAAAGAGTGCCGTATGAAATGAAGATTTATCCTGGAGCAGGGCATGGATTCAGTGGGAAGATCTGGCAGGATGCGGGGCTGCGAAGCGTCAATTTCCTGAAGAAATATCTGGCGGGGCGGCCTGACGCCAAGAAAATTGGGGCACCGGAGTGCCCCTCGGATCCAGATTAAGCCAACTCGTTAGCGTTTGACTTGGATAGTATTTACCACCTGGGTAACATGAGGAACTTTGGAAGCGAGCTGGGCTGCCTCCTGGCGCTCACCCGAAGTTTTGCAACTGCCTTTTAGAGTCAGCACGCCATTTTTCGCTTTATAGCTGATGTCCTGCTTATCGAGACCGCTGGCAATGAGCGCCGCTTTGTAATTGCTCTCGATTCCATCATCGAGGTTCGACTCGATCTTCCGCGAATCCGACTCATTCCCAACCGGTTCGACACTGATTTCGTTGGCAATAGTCTCATTCCCCGCCGCAGCTTGCGCAACCTGCCCGGCACGCTGTTTAGCATCGTCGGAATGCACTTTTCCGCCCAAGGTGATGGTGCGTTTGTCACGATTTTCATCCACTGTCACATCTTTCAGATCCGCTTGCTCCATCGCACGCTTGACGGCGTCTCCGTTCGACACCTCATTCCGTGAGCACGACACTGTGAACAACATTAAAAATACCGCAGCAAAGGCCACAGCAGTTGCTTTCATGGACTACCTCTTTCGTTATAAGTTAAGCCGACCAACCGCAGACGCGTAGGGAAAGACGAAATTGAGAAGCGAGGCGGACCAGCCTTGGCTGCTCCGCCCACAGTCTCGTGCGGCTTAAGGCTGGGTCTTGTCTTCGACCTTTTGGGCGCCGTGCTCGGTTTTGCGGGCAGCTTTATTGGTTGCCCTCTTCGTTCCTCGCTTGATTTTATGGCCTGTTTTTTTAGCGGCACGCTTGGTGGAATGTCCTGCGTCTTTCATATCTTGCTTGGCACTCTGATCAGACGCGGCAGTGTCCGATTGTGCCAAGCCAATACTGGAGATCCCAGCGAGAAGCAGCACCGCACAAAAAATCCGTCCCAACAGTTTCATGAGTATCCTTTCAAACTGCCGCGCTGCGGCCAGTCAACAGGTTGATTACCAATACCACCAGTGCAACAACCAGCAGCAGGTGGATCAGACCTCCGGCAACATGGAAGCTGAAGCCGAGAAGCCACATAACAAGCAGAATTACGAACAGTGTCCAAAGCATAGAAGTCTCCTCCCAAAACTTCTGCAGCTTACGTTGGGAGTTGACCGGCTGCCATACTGTTCTTGCTGTAGAAGTTGAAAATAATACACGTGATCTGGTTCTGGCCCAGTGATTAGGTCTTCTTTACTGATGAGACTTTGTGCGAACCGCTTTAAGAACCGTAAATCACTGCGCATCATCTGATAAACATGTCTTCCACACTCTTTGCACCCCTTGCAATTCGCGATGCGACGTTTTCTAACCGGATCGCAGTATCTTCCATGTGCCCTTATTCCAGCGAAGATGGGTTCGCTAATGACTGGCATTTTGTGCACTTAGGCAGTCGGGCAGTCGGAGGCGCAGGTCTGGGGATGACGGAAGCGGCAGCGATTCTGCCTGAAGCGCGAATCAGCCCGCAGGACCTGGGAATTTGGAAGGATGACCACATTCACTTTCTCGCGAGGATCGTTGACTTCCTCCATGCTCAAGGCAGTGCCGCAGGCATTCAGCTTGCACACGCGGGACGCAAAGCAAGTACGAAGCGTCCATGGGAAGGGGAAGGCGCGCTACCGGTCACGGGTGGAGGATGGGAAGGAGTGGTGGCTCCGAGCGCTGAGCCCTTTGCAGAGAATTATCCTCAGCCTCGCGCCATTTCACGCATTGAGATTCAAGGCACGGTGGCGGCGTTTGTGAAGGCGGCTTAGCGGGCGCTGGATGCCGGATTTGACGTGGTCGAAATCCACGCCGCTCATGGATATCTGATTCACGAATTTCTGTCCCCGCTGAGCAATCATAGAAATGACCAGTACGGCGGCTCGTTCGAAAACCGCACGCGTTTGTTGCGCGAGGTTGTGTCCGCAGTTCGTACTGTCTGGCCTGACAGTCTTCCTTTATTTGTGAGAATCTCGGCGACTGACTGGGTCGTAGGCGGGTGGGACATCGAGCAGTCGGTGTAGTTAGCGTGCATCCTGGAATCACTTGGGGTGGACCTCATGGATTGCAGTTCTGGGGGAAATGTTCCGTAAGCCCAAATTCCTGTAGGCCCGGGCTATCAGGTTGAATTCTCCGAGCGCATTCGACGCGATGCCGGCATTCTAACTGGCGCCGTCGGTATGATCACCGAGCCATCGCAGGCAGACACGATAATCAGCAGCGGGCAGGCGGACATGGTCTTTCTGGCGCGCGAAATGTTGCGCGATCCTTACTGGCCTATGCGGGCGGCGAAGGAACTGGATCAAGAGATGACTTGGCCTGTCCAATATTTGCGTGCTGCGCCGAAAAATTCGCGACCACGAAGCGCGCTTCAGAAGTTATTGCCGGAATTCTCAGGACCGAACAAGCGCTAGGAGTCGAGAAGCTTACTTCGCACATCTTCTCCGCTTTGTTAACATCGGAGAAGATGTCCAGCCGCAAGCCTGCCAAAAAGAATGTGCCTGTAGCCAGGAAGACGCCCAGGCGCGCCCCACCCAAGAAACGCCCTGTAGGAGAACTAGTCATCATCACCGGGATGAGCGGCTCGGGCAAAGCCTCGGTGCTAAAAGTTTTTGAAGACCTGGGATATTACTGTGTTGATAATCTTCCAGTCGGACTGATTCCACGCTTCGCAGAATTGGTTGGAGAATCATCGGAGATCGAGCGCACCGCACTCGTGGTTGACGTGCGCGAAGGAACCCAGCTCGAGGACCTTCCCAAAATCGTCAAGTCGGTGAAACGTTTCCTGCCGACGCAGATGATCTATCTGGAAGCGTCTGACGAGTCTTTACTGCGTCGTTTTAGTGAGACACGCCGTCCACATCCTCTCGGCAAACAAAACACCGTTAAATCTTCGCTCACCGCTGAGCGGCGCCACCTTCGTCCTATTCGGGCGATCGCCGATGTCGTAATTGACACATCGAAATTCAACGTCCACGAGCTGCGCGCGCATGTGATGGAGCGCTTCCAGAAAAAAGAAGCGGGCAGAAACATCATGGTGTCGTGCGTGAGCTTTGGATTCCGCCATGGCGTGCCGGACGATGCAGACCTGATGTTCGATGTACGCTTTCTGCCGAATCCCCATTTTGTTCCTCAGTTTCGTCCGCTGACCGGGCGGGATCCGAAGGTTGCAAAGTACATTCGTTCGTTTCCGCAGACGCAAGAATTTATCGAGCGCATTTCTGAACTGCTGATATATCTATTGCCGCACTACATCCGCGAAGGGAAAAGTTATCTGACGATTGCGTTCGGATGCACCGGAGGCCAGCATCGCTCGGTGATGATTTCAGAAGATGTCAGCAAAAACCTGCGCAAGGCGGGATACAGCGTGAAAGTCGTGCATCGCGACAGTCCGAAATAGAAACTGCGAACTCTTTCGTCGCAACCTTACAGTAGAATGAAGTCTTGCACCGCATGCGGAATTCATCAGTGGGAAGCCACGTTTGGTACTGCCTCGGGAGTTCCCGATGAAACGGCTGGCCCGCCTTTTACGATACGTAACACCGTACTGGCTGCAGTTTTCGGCATCCGTCGTGTTAATGGCGGTCGTGGGTCTGCTGGACGCTTTCCGCGTTCTGCTGGTCGGCCCGATTCTGGATCGCGTGCTGAACCCGGCCTCCGGGTCGAACAACATTCAACTGTTTAAAATTCCCCACAGTGGGCATGCGATTTATCTGCAGAAGTTTGTCCCTTCGCACTTTCACAACGCGTGGACGATCGTTGCTTATGCTTTTGTTGCGTCCACGATCCTGAAGGGGATTTTCGATTATGCCGGGACTTATCTGGTCAATTACGCCGGATTCGGCATGATTACTGATCTTCGCAACCAGCTTTACGATTCCGTCTTGCGACGGTCGGCTGCGTTTTTCCAGAAGCACACTACGGGCACTCTGGTCTCCGCCATTATTAATGACATAGAGCGCGTGCAATACGCCATGTCGAATGTGCTGGCGGAATTCCTGCAACAGTTTTTCACCTTCATCTTTACCGCGGTCGTGGTTGTGCTGTTAGGGAGAAGCCTGGCATGGCTGTTGCTGCTGTTCGTGCCGCTGGTCGTCTATTCGGCGGGTAAAGTTGGAGGGCGGGTTCGCCACACCACCCGCAGCGGACAGGACAAGCTCGCCGACATTCAAAATCTTCTGCACGAAACTATTACCGGCAATCGCATTGTGAAGGCGTTCAGCATGGAAGCTTGGGAAATTGCGCGCTTTCGCCAGGCTGCGAAACGGCTGTTCGGCGCAAATCTCCGGTCGGTGGCTGCGGCCGCTGTCAGCTCTCCTATGATGGATATTTTTGGCGCTATTGCCATCAGCATGCTTTTGCTGCTTGGCCGCGATCGAATTGCGCACGGGGCCTTTACTCCCGGAATATTCGTTGCGTTTATTGTTGCCGTCTTCAAGCTTTACGATCCGGTGCGAAAGTTCGCATCTTTCAATAACAATTTTCAGCAAGCGCTGGGAGCATCATCCGAAATATTTAAATTTATAGATACGGAAGATGAAGTTCGCGAGAAGCTGGGAGCTGCGCAGTTGCCGCCTTTCTCGCGGGATATTCGTTTTGAGAACGTTAATTTTTCGTATGATTCCGACGGGACGGAGTCACGAGAAATCCTTCGAAATATCAATCTTTCCGTGGCGGCGGGAGAAGTGGTGGCGGTGGTTGGATCGAGCGGCGCGGGGAAAACTACACTGGTTCACTTGCTGCCTCGGTTTTTTGATGTCACGTCTGGACGCTTGCTAGTGGATGGACAAGACGTCCGCGACCTGACGCTTAAATCTTTGCGGTCTCAGATCGGACTAGTTACGCAAGAAACCGTTCTGTTCAACGATACTTTGCGCAATAACATAGCTTATGGACAGCCCGGCATCTCGCAATCCGCAGTCGAGGGCGCGGCCCGCACTGCGCTGGCGCACGATTTCATTGTGGAATTACCAAACGGATATGAAACCGTGATTGGAGAACGTGGAGTGCGGCTCTCTGGAGGCGAGCGGCAACGGGTCGCAATCGCCCGCGCTTTGTTGAAGAATGCGCCGATTCTGATTCTGGATGAGGCTACTTCAGCTTTGGATAGCGAGTCGGAGGCGTTGGTTCAGTCCGCACTTCACAACCTGATTTCTGGGCGCACCGTGCTGGTCATTGCCCACCGCCTTTCGACAGTGAGGCGAGCGGACCGCATTGTTGTGTTGGAGAACGGAACCATTGCAGACATTGGGGCGCACGAGGAATTAATGAAGAAGCTTGGCACTTACCGCCGCTTGTATGACTTGCAGTTTGCCGATTTGGAAAATCCAAAGATAGCCGCGCCTGTGAGCCAATAAATATGCCGATACGTTCTATGACAGGATTCGCGCAAGTGAAGAGCCAGATTGCGGCGTCGCAGCCAATTGAAGGTAAAGACCCCGAAAAGCGTGGTTCAACAGGTCCGACGAATGGGGGTTCGGCTAAGACAACTACCGAAAAAAACGCTCACCCGGCGTTTACTCTGTCACTCAAGTCTGTAAACCATCGTTTCCTTGATCTTCATTTCCGGCTGCCGTCCGGCAGCGATTCGTTGGAGATGAAACTCCGGAGCCTACTCAAGGAAAAGTTGGCACGCGGTCATATCGAACTGACGCTCAACATTGAACGCTCGGGCAACGAAGCGGGGATTTCGCTGAATCGAGAGCTCGTCGGAGGGCACATCCAGGCTTTCCGTGCAGCTGCCGCGGAATTCGGATTGGCAGCGGAGCCTGATCTAAATGCAATCCTTCGGTCGCCCGGAGCCCTGGATACTTCTGTGCAAGTAGACTTGGCAGAACTGGAGTCTTCGGTTCTGGCGAAGATCGAAGAACTCGTGGGATCATTGAACCAGATGCGGGAAGAAGAGGGCCGGGGAACAGAGCGTGAGTTGCGGCAACTCATGAAGCGAGTACAGGAATCGTGTAAAAATGCCGAAGGTTATAGGAAGAGTGTCCTGCAGGCGTACACGGAAAGATTGCGGTCGCGCATGCAAGAGCTGTTGGGCGCACAGATGGACTCGGAGCGGATACTGCAGGAGGCGGCCCTACTGGTAGATCGGAGCGATATTCAAGAAGAACTCGTCCGGCTGGATACTCACGGCAAACATTTTTTAGCGCTGCTGGATGGCACCGGCGAGGTGGGTAAGAAGCTGGATTTTCTGCTGCAAGAGATGAATCGCGAGGCGAATACATTGCTTTCCAAAACCTCCGGTTTGGCAGGAGATGCGATGAAGATTACTGTCGTCGGATTAGCCTTAAAGACCGACATAGAAAAGGCGCGCGAGCAGGTACAAAACGTCGAATGACGAACGTGTTTATCATCTCTGCTCCGTCGGGTTCGGGAAAATCCACGCTGGTGAATGAAGCCCGCAAAATTGTTTCGGGACTTGAATTTTCCATTTCTTATACAACTCGTCCGCCCCGTGGGAGTGAGCAGAATGGCAGGGAATATTTTTTTATTTCACGTGACGAGTTTGAGCAGATGGAGCGGAACGACGAATTCCTGGAACATGCCGAGGTCTTCGGAAACTATTACGGCACCGCCCGGCGCTTTTTGCGCGACGCGGAACAGAGTGAGAAGGACTTACTCCTCGACATTGATGTGCAGGGAGCGGCCCAGATCAAGGGCAAACTTCCCGAAGCAGTAACGATTTTTATTTTGCCTCCGAACCGCGGGGAACTCGAGCGCCGTTTGCGAAGACGCAGCGTGGACACCGAGGAGGTTATGCTGCGGCGTCTGGAAACCGCGACCCGCGAGATTGAGAATTATGTGAAATACGACTATATTTTGGTGAACGACCGCCTGGAGGATTCCATTGACGCTCTGAAAGCCATTCTGCTTGCAGAACGGGCGCGGCGTTCAGGGAATTCTAGAAACGTGGGGGATGGAGATATGTTGGCAAGAGCACAGAGTTGCCGCTTACAGAACTCACGCGAGCATCTTCGGCCCATCCTGAACTCATTCGGTATATGTTAGTAACAGGGGGAGCACAATGAAGTTGATTGAAGGGTTCGATAGTAATTATCGGTACATTCTGGTGGCGGCGCGGCGCGCCCGGCAATTGCAGGGTGGAGCGCCTCCCGTAATTGATACACATTCGCGAAAGCCGTGCCGCATTGCGCAAGATGAAATCAGGGCCGGTAAAGTGAAGTGGGTCATTCCTGAAATTCCCAAGTCAGCGGCGGAAGCAGCCAGCGAAATGCTGGATAAAGCGATTGCTCCCGAGTGATTGCGGGTCCTGGTTAGACAAGTAGCGGCCGCTTCTCACGAACGCTTCGGCTGTACTGGGGAAACTTAATGAAAGTCGCCCTCGGTGTGTGTGGCGGGATTGCCGCGTATAAAGCCGCGGAGATCACCCGTCTGTTGCAGGATCGCGGTATCCGCGTTCAGGTCATCATGACAACCGCGGCGCAGGAATTTATACGTCCTCTCACGTTCGCCGCTCTTTCTGGCGAAAAAGTAATCACCGGAATGTTTGCTGCCGGAGATTCTGGCCTTCCGAACGATTCCCAGCCGAATATCGATTCAGCTATTGAACACATTGCGGTGGCGCAATCCATTGACGCGCTGCTGGTAGTTCCGGCCACGGCTGATGTGCTGGCAAAGTTCGCCCAGGGTATCTCCTCAGATTTTCTTACGACCTTATACCTCGCGACTACCGCTCCAGTAGTTATTGCACCGGCGATGAATGTGAACATGTGGAACCATCCGGCGACGCAGGCCAATCTTGAAGTTTTGAGAAAGCGCGGAGTAATGATCGTTGACCCCGGCTCTGGATATCTGGCGTGCGGCATGACCGGACCGGGACGTCTTGCCGAAAACGAGGCGATCGTCGCAGCCCTTATGGAAACCTTAGGCGCGACGCAGGAC
>JBEEGK010000229.1:0-8100 GCA_041166845.1 Acidobacteriaceae bacterium | reverse complement strand
ACCTAATACATTTACGCTATTGCGCTACCACCTTCCCGGTTTTAACTTTGCCCGGATGATTTCGCAGTCCAAATAATAAAAAGCTCTTAAGGAGTAGGCGGATGAAAGCTAAGCATGTGTTGAGACTCGCAGCTCTTTTTTTATTACTTGTGGCATTAGCTGCCTCGGATGACTCCGACAAATCAATTGCAGTTAAGGGCTATGTTCTGGATTCAGCCTGTGCTTTCACCAAAGGGCTAAAGAAGCCCATTAGCAGCGAATGCGCGACGGCTTGCGCCAAGGCGGGATCTCCCCTGGTGATTCTGGGCGACAACGGGACAATTTATTGGCCGATCGCCGATACCACTCCGTCGGCCGGACAGAATGACAAGCTGTTGCCGTTTGCCGGCCAGAAGGTCAGTGCCAGCGGAAAATCATTTCAGCGGGGCGGTTCAAACGCTCTGGTAATTGAAAAGATTGCGGCATTAACCGATTAGAACTAGGCGGATGCTGCTACCGAAACCTCTTCATTGTTCCTCACCACCACGACATCAGAAGGGATATCTCTCTTTGAACCACTGGCGCATCTATATCTCTCGGAATATCTTTTTGATTGCCGCGATAGCTCTGATAGTTACGGCCGCCGGAGGTCAGCAGCTTGGGACTGCGGTCCTGAGCGGTGAAGTGTCGGACCCTCAGGGCGCAGTGATCAAGAATGCACAAGCAACCGTGCTGCAAATCGCCAAGGGTACCGAACGCACAACTCTCACCAGCGGGGCAGGATTGTTCGTTTTTAACGATCTCGCCCCAGGAGAGTACGAAATTCGCGTGGAGGCGACCGGCTTCAAAACGTTCTCAACCGAAGTCAGGCTGCAAGTTGGCCAGCAAGTGGATCTCAAGGCGCGCCTGCAAATCCCTTCGCAGACGACTACGGTGGACGTCAAGGATCCGGAGCTACTACAGCAGGTAAACACGGTTTCATCGGTTGTAGATGGAGTCGTCAATGCCGAACAAATTGATAACCTTCCACTCAATGGACGCAATTTTCTGGAACTGGCGCTGCTGATGCCGGGCAATACTATCGCCCCGAACTTCGATCCCACGAAACAGAACACGGTGGTGATTTCGTCCGCCGGGCAGTTGGGACGCGGCGGCAACGTCAGCATTGATGGCATGGATGACAACGACGATGTAGTCGGCGGCATGCTGCTAAATGTTCCGGAAGACGCGGTGCAGGAATTTCAGGTCGCAACCAATCGTTTTTCCGCGGAATCGGGACGGTCTGCTTCTTCCGTAGTTAATGTCGTCACAAAATCCGGCAGCAACACTTTGCATGGTTCGGCCTCGATTTACGAGCGGGACAAAGCCCTGCAAGCGGCGCCACCGACATTCAATCCTTCTTCGACGGCCAGCGGTACCCCACCCTTTCGGAGGCAACAATATGCGGGCACGCTCGGCGGTCCACTGGTAAGAGATAAAGCCTGGATTTTTGGAGCTTTCGAATATCGCGACGAACTTGGCGGTCTTCTGGTGGGAACCAGGCAGCCGAATCCAGTCGGCGGCGGAGGCGTAATCTCGTATAACTTCGCCCGTGAACCTCTCACCGATCCGCTGGGTACTCTGCGGGTGGACTGGCAAATTTCGCGGCGCGATCAGCTTACATTTCACTACGGCATCCAGCGCCAGGATGCGACTGGGGTCACGCCATTTCTTGCAGGAGCGCCGATTGGCTCAGACTCACAGCGGCAAGACTCGCGAAACAATATTCAAACCTTTCAGACTTCGTGGACGCGCGTGCTTTCGCCCACTTTGCTGAACCGCGCCAGTTTCAGCTTCAACAATTTCGCGAATGCCATCAATCCGGTGAGCGTTGGGCCGGAACTCGATTTCCCTAGCTTGGCTGATGGGGCTACATTCGATGCCCCACAAGGTACGACGCAAAAGCGGTTTCAATGGGACGAAGGAATTGATTGGACGCACGGTAAACACAATCTTCACTTCGGAGCAGAATTCCAGCGCATCAATGCTGATTTCAATTTAGGCGTCTTCCGCAGCGGGGCAGTCGAGTTTATGGAAGACTTCGCGACCGTGGACCGCAATGGCGACGGCGTAATTAACGATCAGGACCTCTTGTTCCAAGTAACGATTCGCAGCGGCATTCCTGATCAGACGCTCATCATCCCGAATGCCGACAACAACTACATCGCAGGCTACGTTCAGGATGACTGGCGAATCCATCCCCAACTGACGCTTAACCTCGGGCTGCGCTACGAACTTGATACCGACGTGAACAATGTCGGCCACTACAATCAGATTAATCCGATTTTATTGCCGTTCCTCCACTGGCAGCGACACAAAGATGTCAACAACTTCGGCCCTCGCGTTGGCTTTAATTGGGCGGACAAAACCGGAAACTTCAGCGTGCATGGCGGCTACGGAATCTACTACGACCGCGTGACGCTTGAGATTGCTTCCTTGGAGCGCGGACTGGATGGACGGGCACTGCCAATCAATGTCCGCGAAGGGAATTTCTTTTTTCTTAATCCGCCATTCACTCCTTTTGGAAGTTTTCAGCCGGGCGCACCGACTTTCCCTGACCAATTCTCGGGGCCTATTATCCCCGGTGCTGGTGGGGCTTCCGAAGGCATGAACGTGATTGATAACAACCTTCAGAATCCCATGGTGCAACAGTTTAACCTTGGCGTGCAGTATGGATTTGGCAAGGGGTGGATTGTTCGTGCCGATGGCATTCACAATTTCGGAACGCATTTTATTATTGGCGTTCCTCTCGGTTCGGTGTTCAATCCATCATCTAGCGGGCCTGAGACCGTCACCGACCTTCAATCCACGGTGAACACGCACTATGACGCGCTCTGGCTTACGGCAGACAAGCGCCTCAGCCAGCGTTATCAATTTCACCTTGCCTATACGCTTTCGAAAGCTCTGAACTATGCTAATTACGATCAGATCCCCTTTGGCTATCCGCCGCTCGATCCGAACAATCTGCGTCGGGAGTACGGTCCCACTCCCAACGATCAGCGTCATCGCCTGGTGCTGCAAGGCGTAGCAAACCTCCCGTTTGGATTTCGGCTGTCTCCGCTGTGGACCTACGGATCCGGCGTTCCCATGGATATTCTGCTCGGCGATGGCAGCGGCATGCGCGTGCCTGAACTGGGGCGCAATGCGGGCGGCCGCCAGTTCCACAGTGGCGCGGAATTGAACGCCTTTATTGATGCCCATGGACTATCGCTGCCCAAAGTTTCCCCTAACGCCCGCTTCAACGATACTTTCAATTCCTTCGATTTGCGGCTCTCCAAGGATATTCACGTGAGCGAACGCGTTACTCTGCAGGGCATCGCCGAGGCGTTCAATCTCTTTAACAAGACAAACATTCTGGGGACAAGCAAGAACAACTATTCCGGATTTTTCAATGCGCTGGTGCCGGACGCAACCAATCCCAATTTTTCGTCAGCATTTGGCAAGCCAGTATCCACCGCTGGTGGCGTCTTCGGTTCCGGTGGGTCCCGCGCCTTCCAGTTGGCGGCTAAACTAACTTTTTGAGGATGGCGGGATGCCAGAGAAATCTGAAACCGAAGATGGACACCCGGGCGGCATTCCGGAGACCAAAATCAAAATAATAGAAGACGCTGAAGCCACCGGCGAAACCGCTGCTGCGTATGACTTTTGGCGCACGAGTTCCGGACGAACACAGGTCCCGGGCATCATTAAATGTTTCGGAGCGCGTCCCGACTTTCTGCGCCAGGTAGTCGAGTTTTCCAACACCATTCATTTTTCTGAAGGCCATCTCTCGCGCCGCTATAAAGAGATGATTGCCAGCTATGTGTCTTATCTGAATCGCTGTCCGTATTGACTGGATAGCCACGCTTACTTCCTGCGGGTCCAGGGAGCAACTGAGAAGGCGGTATCGGCGATTCTTGAAGGCAAGCTTGCAGAGGCTGGCCTCTCTGAGAAGGAAATCGCTCTGATGGAATATGTAAAGCTCATCACGGACGCAGCTCATCGTTCTACGGCAGAAGATGTCCAGCGGCTGCGTGACGTGGACTGGAAAGAAGATCAGATCGCCGAGGCGGTCTACATTACTGCTATGTTCGCGTTTTTTAATCGCGTGGCCGACGCGTTTGGAGTGCCTCCGCAGAACTACCTTGAAACCGGAAAGATGACTCCCTAATGTTCACCGGAATTACCCGGATCGTTGCGTCGAAAACTTTAATCGAATACTCTCAAGCCTGTCGCGATTGAGCGCACTGTGCGGAGGGAAATTCGCTGATGCGGTTAAGCAAACTTTTGCTGGCAGTTCTTATCATGCCGTTCGCCACACTGGCCTACGGGGCCTATGACCACACCGCTTTTGACAACAGCTTGAGCGCCCATTCCTTCTATTACAGCAGGGCCTCCGTCATTTCTCCCAGCGAGCTAGAAACTGTTGATGGCAAAGTTCCCATTGATGAAACGCATTCTGTCAGCCCGCCGAACTCTCTGCGTCTGAAGTGGCGCTCGCAGTTCGGCGGGGACTGGGTTGTCAGTTTGAAGGTCAAGGCACGCTACGGCATCGCTGACTTTTCTGGGCCGTCGCTGTTCTTCTGGTGCTACTCCGAAACCGAACTCACGTCAGAGCAGTCGCCGGTCATATATTTAAAAGACATCAATGACGAAGGCACCCCCACCATCCGTTTGATTGGCAATCTGGAAAGAATTCCCGCCCGTACCTGGACTCGGGTGAAGTTGCCCTTCAATTCCTTCGTTGGACCGGTCAAGGGGACAGAGCCGCCCAAATTTGATCCTAATCACATCGCGCTCATTACGATTCTGCAAGGATTGGACGACGGCAAGCCGCACACCTTATGTGTGGATGAGATCACCATTGGCGATGACGCCAGCGACAGCCACGAGCCCCCCACTGTCCCTTCCGGTCTAAGTGCAAAAGGTTACGACCGGCATATTGACCTCACATGGACCCCAAGCACCGACGCGGGCTTGCGCTACTACAAAATTTATCGATCGCTGGATGGGAAGAGTTACGAGCCAATAGGCATTCAGCGGGGCAGAGTGACGCGTTACGAAGATTTTCTGGGCGAAAGCGGGAAGACTTCGTCTTACAAAATCAGCGCGGTGGATGTGAATTACAACGAATCGCCGCAATCGCAGGAGGTGACCGCCACCACCCGTGCGATGACGGATGACGAACTTCTCACCATGGTTGAGGAAGGCTGCTTCCGCTATTACTGGGAGGGGGCGCATCCGGTTGCTGGAATGGCAATCGAGATTTTGCCGGGTGACGAAAATCTTGTCGCGGTGGGCTCATCCGGACACGGCATCATGGCGCTCCTGGCCGGCATCGAGCGCGGCTTTGTCACTCGCGATCAGGGCACTGAGCGAATGCTGAAGATCACGCGCTTTCTTGCCAAGGCAGACCGGTTTCACGGGGTGTTTCCTCACTTTCTCGATGGGCGCACCGGCAAAGTTAATGCGCGCTTCGGAAAATATGATGATGGCGGCGATCTGGTCGAGACCGCCTTCCTCATGCAGGGTCTGTTAGCTGCCCGGCAATATTTCAATCAGGATAACCCCGCCGAGCACGAGATTCAGAAGACCATCACTTCTCTTTGGAAAGCAGTCGAATGGGACTGGTATCGCGGCGAGGCTGACAGCAATTTTCTCTACTGGCACTGGTCTCCGAATTACGGTTTCTATATCCACCATCCCCTGATCGGATGGAATGAAACAATGATCATTTATCTTCTGGCGATCGCCTCGCCCACCCATCCCGTTCCGGCCACTATGTATCACACCGGTTGGGCGGGACAGTCAGAACGCGCGGTGCAATATCGCCAGTGGTGGAGCCGGACCACACAGGGCGATCACTATCGCAATGGACATACTTATTACGGATATAAACTCGACGTCGGAGAAGGAAATGGAGCGGAGCTCTTCTTCACCCAGTATTCTTTTCTGGGTTTCGACCCACGTGACAAGCGGGACGCTTACACAAACTACTTCAAGAATAATCGCAATATTGCTCTGATCAGCCACGACTATGCGGTGGAGAACCCCGCAAAGTCTCTGGGATACAGTGATAATTCCTGGGGACGCTCCGCGGGAATCAATGCTGCCGAAGGGCGCGCCTATCCGCGCGATGATAATGGAACCATCACTTGTACCGCCGCGCTCGCGTCATTCCCGTACACCCCGGTCGAGTCCATGAAGGCGCTCAAGCATTTCTACCGCGACCTGGGCGGCAGACTGTGGGGTATTTATGGTTTTCGCGACGGCTTCAATGTTTCTAAAGACTGGTTCGAAGACGTCAACATGGGATTGAACCAGGCTCCCATCGTAGTCATGATCGAGAACCACAGGTCCGGCTTGATTTGGAAGGCATTTATGTCGAATCCGGAGATAAAGCCGGCCTTAGAAAAAATCGGCTTTCAACCCGATCTTGACAGCAAGACTTCTTCGAATCATTAGATTTCCCATCCCGCCACGGATACATAACTTTACAACTGACTGACCATTCTTTACTGCTGAGTTTCTTGTCGATGATGAAATAGTATGAGTGTGGTTTGAGCAGGGAACGCACATATGGCCCGACTTACAAGACTCAGTACCGAAGCAACTCTCGTCTTCGCCGGAGTCTTCGTCTTTTTATTGAGTAGTAACGCTGTTTCTCAAGTCAACTCCAGCGAGACCGGGGCCACCGCAGCGCAAAAGCTAGACTCTGCCGTAGGCAAGTGGGTCGGTACGGTCCAATCCATCCGCGACAAAACTGTGACTGTGACTCTGGATGCAGGAACTCAGATCGACATTGTCGTTCCCGAAACCGCACGCGTTGTTCGGATGGCGCCGGGGCAGAGTGATTTGAAGGCAGCCACTCCGGTTCCCTTAGCAGACTTGCAAATAGGTGATCGGATGTTAGTGCGCGGCAGCCTTTCCGACGATGGGAAGTCTGTTACCGCAATTTCAGCCTTGGTGATGAAACAGTCCGAAATTGCCCAGAAGCAGGAAAATGAACGTCGCGATTGGGAAAAGCGGGGCATCGGAGGCCTGATCACGTCCGTGGACCAATCAGCGGGCAAGGTCATGGTGTCTAGCATGACTGCCAGTGGGACCAGCGCGATCACGGTGAATGTATCGAAGAACACCATTATCCGGCGCTACGCACCGGACTCGATCAAATTCAATGACGCTCGTCCGAGTACGTTGGATCAAATCAAAGCTGGCGATCAACTGCGAGCGCGAGGCAGCCGCAGTCCGGATGGAAAGGAATTCGTCGCTGAAGAAATCGTTTCAGGATCATTCCGGAATATCGCTGGCACAATCAGCACGGTGGACGCCGGCCAAAGCATAATTCACCTCGTTGACCTCGTGAGCAGAAAGCCGATGTCCATAAGTGTGACCGCCGATTCCGTGCTTCGGAAATTGCCTCCGCAAGTTGCACAAATGATCGCCATGCGACTGAGGGGAAGCGCGCCTGGCGGTAGTTCGAACGGGACAAATCCCGGAAGTGCGCCCTCCGCTGCATCGCCCGTTCGCAACGGACCTCCGTCAGGCGTGATCCCGGGTGGCGGACGCTCCCGCGGGGAAGGCGCTCCTGACTTGCAGCAGTTCTTAAGCCGAGCGCCAAGTGAAACTCTCGATGATTTGAAAAAAGGTGACGCCGTAATAATCGTCGCGACCCAGGGAGATACGGCTTCGTCGCCCACTGTGGTCACATTGCTCTCAGGTGTCGAGCCAATCCTTTCTGCTTCTCCAATCCCAGGCGGAGCTGCCAGCGTTTTGTCGCCGTGGAATCTCTCGGCTCCCGGTGGGGAATCTGCTGCGCAATGACAGATTGCAATAGCCGATTTCCAAAACGAATTTCAGGTGAATGATGAAGTTGCACTACCCCAGGCCCTTTGATCTCGGACTAAGCGCTTTCGTTCTTTTGATTGCGCTCTCGACTTACGCTAGCGCGCAGGTTTCGTCTGGCAGTATTCACGGGAAAGTAGCAGATCCTTCCGGAGCAGTAATCCCAGGTGTCACCGTCACTGCTACCGGAAGCGATGGTAAGACTTTTACTGGCATTACAAATCAGTCGGGCACGTATGAGATCAAGGGTCTTTCGGC
>JBEEGK010000228.1:0-3057 GCA_041166845.1 Acidobacteriaceae bacterium | reverse complement strand
TAAGAACACATTAAGACATCCGATAGTTTTTGGTTCGAATCGTTCTCACGGTTCTTTATGGTCTCGTCTATAGTGCAGCGCGACATCTGACTTCCCCGGCGGCAGAGCGTTTCTTCCACCCGGAGCAGCAAACGCCTCAACCCCGCCAAGCTGAACCACGGATCACACTGCAGAAGTTCATGCGCTCGAAGTTTGGATCCTTGTCCGCCAGTACATCTGCCTTCACATTGCCGAATGTCGTCTCAGGCTTATGCTTGATGCCGTCATAGAAACGCTTGAATGATGTCCTCTTTGAAGTGTTCCGTCCGCGAGTAAGCCTGCACGACTGCCTCGCGATCGGCTTCAGCAAAATCAGGGTATCCGATTCCCAGCACATCCATCTCCACGCCTGCCGTCAAAAGCGCAACGACCGGATGCATGTACTGTGGAATGCCCGGCGTAGTGTGTAGCGCAATCGCTGTCCACACAGTATCGATCTCCTGCTGAGAGATATTGTGCTGGCGCAGGAAAGCTTGCGCACTATTGGCGCCATCCACTTCGAACCGGTCCGCCTTGCTGCTATATTGCGGGGTCAGTCCCATGTCGTGAAACATCGCGCCAACGTAAAGCAGCTCGGGATCGAACTTCAATCCTCGCCTCTTTCCTGCGAGCGAGCCAAAGTAATAAACGCGAGTCGAGTGGTTGAAGAGCAACGGAGACTCGGTGTCACGCACGAGCCCTGTTACTTCTCGAGCAAGTTTGCTGTCGGGGATCGTCACTCCTGAGATGGAGCTTCCTTCTGTTGCGCGTGTTGTTGTAGTTGACATATCTGAATCATCTTTCACTTGTTTAAAATTAGTCACAAGGCCCTCGTATGTATACCGAGTAGCATCGGCGCTGTTTTAGGCTGCCTTGCCAAGTATTCCGTGAGGATCGAGTACGAACTTTTTGGCCGCACCTTTGTCAAAGTCTTTGTAGCCGTTCGGAGCTTCATCGAGACTTATGACTGTGGCGTTCACAATTTTGGCAATAGGAAGGCGGTCGTGAAGAATTGCCTGCATGAGCTGCCGGTTGTATTTCAGAACCGGCGTCTGTCCGGTGTAAAACCGGTGCGACTTGGCCCATCCCAGACCTAGGCGCATTCGCAAGTTGCCCTGTTGCGCGGCTTCGTCTTTTGAGCCCGGATCTTCTGTCACATACAATCCGGGAATGCCGATACCGCCGGCAGCGCGGGTGATACTCATTAATGAATTCAGAACAGTGGCAGGTGCTTCTGTCGCGTGCTGGGAGCCATAAGCGTGCGCCTCGAAACCGACTGCATCAATTGAGGCATCCACTTCGGGCACTCCAATCACGCTCTCGATAAGTTCCTCGAGTTTGTCGCTCTTCCTGACATCGATCGGCTCGAAGCCTACATCCTTGGCGTGTTTGAGCCGTTCATCATTCATGTCGCCGATCATGACGACCGCCGCGCCCAGAATTTGGGCTGCTGCAGCGGCAGCTAATCCCACCGGACCGGCTCCCGCAACGTAGACGATAGATCCCACCTCGACGCCGGCGCTAACCGCGCCATGAAATCCTGTTGGCAGGATATCGGTAAGCATGGTTAGGTCGCGAATCTTGGAAAGGGCTTGCTCCTTGTCCGGGAACTTCAGGAGATTGAAATCGGCGTATGGAACCATCACGTATTGCGCCTGCCCGCCGACCCAGCCGCCCATATCCACATAACCATAAGCGCCTCCCGCTCGTGACGGATTTACGTTTAGGCAGACATCGGTGTGCTGTTCTCGGCACGTGCGGCACCGGCCACAGGCTACGTTGAAGGGCACTGAAACAAGGTCTCCTATATCGATGAACTCGACGTCCTTGCCTCTTTCGATCACCTCTCCCGTAATCTCATGCCCGAGTACCATGCCCTTGGGGGCAGTAGTGCGGCCTCGCACCATGTGCTGATCGGACCCGCAAATATTGGTGGAGACGATCTTCAGAATCACTCCGTGTTCAATCGCCTTGCCCTGCGTGTTTTGCATTTTCGGAAAGTCGATGGTTTGAACCTCGACTTTCCCAGGACCTAGAAAAATAACACCTCGATTGTTTGGCATTTCGTTTCTCCTTTGCTTATTCCTTGATGGATGAATATGTATGAAAACGGCGGGGTCAGAAACCCAATCCGAAGTGCATCTGGAAGGTGAACGGATCCGACGCAGGCTGGCCCACGGTGCGATTGAAAAGTACCGGGAAGTCTCCCTCAATGAAATAGGTTTTGAAGAAGCTGCCCTCGCGCTTGATGGGCCAACTGTGGTTTATCAGCGGCACAATTCCCCATGAGGAGGCATTTACGTTGAACGCCAACCGCGTTCCCAACGCCCAACCATGTCCCAGGCCATAAATAAGACCAGGTGCAACCGCGAGAGTGGTTGCCCTTGTCCCCGTTGTGTTTATAGTTGGGTCCAATTCAAAGTCAAAGGCCAAGTGGCCGCTGCCCTTGACGGTGATTCCTACAGGGAATGTAATCGCAAACTGATTTGCCGCATCGTTGGTCCAGTTGCCTCCGGACTCCGTTACCAACGGAATGGCGAAGCCAATATGGCCGCCCAGAGTTGGTCCGTCTTGCGATTGCGCCAACGACATTTTGCCCGCCAAGGCCATCGCCAGCGTTGCGAATACAATGCACGTTTTTCTCATTTCTTGTTAATCCTTCCTTCAATACTCTTAGTAATGCGAAGTTGCCTTCGCTTGTTCACTGCTCTTACTGGTCCGCCTCGTCACGCGCGTGAGGCGAGTCAAAATATATGCACTCGTATCTGTCCTTCGCCAGTGTGGGCGCACGAGTGCCACACTGACGCAGGTCAGAAAAGATGATCTAGGTTGGTAATAACTGCCGCCGGGGGCAGCGGGTTACGCAGCTGTTCGCTCTTGCGGTTGATTCCTTAAATCTGGTCGATGAACACTTTCACGCTCGGCTGGATTCAGTGCCTTGAAAGCGCCCGCCGCTGCCGCAGCGCCGGCAAAATCAGCTAGCAGGTAAATCCAGATATTGGGCCAGGACGACAGCCCCATAACGGAGATGCCCACCGC
>JBEEGK010000227.1:0-11643 GCA_041166845.1 Acidobacteriaceae bacterium | reverse complement strand
TCCACGAAATCTTCATGGACGTGTTTCGTGCCTATCACACGCTGAAGGACCTGGGATCGGTTCTGTTTAAATGGGCGGGATTGGTGATGCTTTTGGTCGCAGCGGTGATCATGGCCGCGAGCCCCACCACCAAGGATCCGCTACTGCAATCCATATGGACGCTTCAGCGCTGCATTCAGGTGATTCAGTGCGGGCTGATTCTGTTCCTGCTTGTATTTTGCAAATATCTCGGTGTTTCCTGGCGGCAGCAAAGCTTTGGCATTGCGTTGGGGTTTGGCAGCTATGCCGGCCTGGAGTTAATGATGCTGGGGTTGTTCACCAGCGGCCACGTCAAGCTTCCCGCTATGAACTTGATTGACATGATTGCCTGCAACGGTAGCATTGTTGTTTGGGCGGTGTACGTCTGCGTGAACAGCGCAGATCGCCAAACGGCGGGAGTAGCGTTGACCACGCAGCGTTGGGAGCAGAGCCTGGCTGATCTTCAGAACCCTGGATCGGATGACTCTTTAATCCCAATGTTCGAAGGTATGGTGGATCGTGCGTTCTCCAAAACTCCGACCGATTGGGCGCCTGGTCATGACCACCACACGTTGACGCCTGCCATTCCCACCTACTCTCGAAACGCTGCCAACAGGGACATCTCCAGCATAGCCTGATCTGGTCGGCAGTCAGGGATTTCACGATAACCGGACAGACATACCCTTCAAAGCCGGTATTTAATCCGCTGCGGGGATCTAACAAAATCGTTCTAACTTACTCACCAGTCACGAACATTCTGCACAATCACCTTCCAATTTCCCAGGAGTACGGTTCTATTTATTGATGTAAACGTTTACTTGTTGATTTAGGGAGGACGATCTGTATAATGCCTCCCCACACGGGTTTTCCGCTCCCAGGGGGCCCGAATGTCAAGGAGAACAAACAATGAAACTCTCTATCAGGGTCTTGATCCTGGTGGTAGGTATGGCTTGTAGTTACGCAATGGCCGTTGCTCCAAATACGTCGGCTTTCCACGGCCCGATGCCCGGATGCAGTCCGGGAAATTGCGTTAAGTAACAGAGAATGAAGGATCGCGAAAGCGGCCTTCTCAACATCTGAAACTGCCCTAAATGGTTTCAGGATTTATGGGCTGACGTTGCAAACGCAATGTCAGCCCTCTTTTTTGCCACTTACGCCTGCGTTCAACATCGAAAAACTGCGATTCCTAACCAGAGTTCTTCCCTGACCCTGCTTTTAGAACGCGGCTGAGTTCGTCCGGATCTGCAATTGGTGGCAGGCAGGTGAAATTCGAGCAGACCACGGCGATTGCCTGTCCGTCTTTCAGTCCCGATTTAATAGCAGGAATTTCCGGAAGGGTCTTTGCCAGCGCTGGAGGTAGGTTTTGCGGAACGACTTTATCCGCATTGAACCTCAACACCGACTTACCGAAGGCGAAGTCACGAATCGCCGCTGCATAGAGTTTTGCCGCGGGATCTCCGTCGCCTATCACGACTACTTGCGTGTGAACGTCTGAAAACAGGACGCCGGCAATGCCATACGTGGCGGCGAAGATTCCATATTGCCCCGCGGATTCCGCAAGGATCTCCATGGTTTGTTCTGCTTTATCCCGCAAATTCTCATCGTTGGTGTACGCGTGCAAGCGCAGCACAGCAATTGCTGCTACCGAGTTCCCAGCAGGAGTTGGAGAATCCTGGAAAGGCTTGCGTCTCGCGCCTAGAACGCCCAGTATTTTTCCGCCGTTAGCGGACGAGCGGCTGGTGTCGAAAAATCCTCCCGCAACCGGATCGAAGAATCGGTCCACCATCGTTTCCACCACATGACGGCCAAATTTAAAGTATGTGAGGTCTGAAGTCGCTTCATAAGCGTCAAGACAGGCGACGGCAGTAAAAGCATAATCATCCAAAAGTCCAGCCACGGCGGTCTTCGCTCGCGGGCTGTCAGATTTTTCTTCTTCCTGGGCCTCGGAATAAGCGATCACATGCTTCAGACCTTGATCGTCATCCCACGCTTCTGACAAGATGCGATCCAAAGATCGGAGCGCAAAATGTTTGGCTTCTTGAAAAGCTAAAGCCCTTCCGGCTTCGAAATATGCGGAACTGCAAAGAGCGTTCCATCCGACGTACACAGTCTTGTCTACGTATGGAGTCGGCCGCATCAATCTTGCCGCATACATTTTTTCTTTGGCCTGACGAAGAAGAGCTTCGACTTCATCAACTGAAATATTCAGACTGCGAGAAATCTCTTCCCCAGAAGCCTTGATGTACAACACATTTTTCGCCGGATTGTGGTGCATCTCTCCAATTTCATTGATGTCGTAATGCAGGGATGCGACCCTCGCCTCTTCTTCGGTCAACACGGATTGTGCTTCCTGCAACGTCCAGGTGAAGTAGTCGCCGTCGTCGTCCATCGAATAGTCGGCGTCTTGTGAGCCGTAGAAGCCACCCTTTTTGCGGTCGCTCAACCACTCATCCATCCAGCGGATGATGTCGCGCGCGACCGCAGCGAAAAATTCTGTTCCGGTGGCTTGATATGCATGCAGATAATTCTTAAGCAATTCGGAGTTGTCGTAGCACATCTTCTCGAAGTGAGGGACGATCCAGCGCTCGTCCACTGAGTAACGATGGAAGCCACCCGCGAGCTGGTCGTAAACGCCGCCTCGGGCCATCTTCTCCAGGGTGGTGACAAACACTTTTTTCAGCTCTTCGTCGCCAGTGCGTGCATATTGGTCAATCAGAAGATCGAGGACCGCGGGATGGGGAAACTTGGGCGCGTTGCTGAAGCCACCATTCGTTGTATCAAACGACGCCATCGCCGATTTAACGATGGATGTAACCACCGACGGCGTAAATGTCCCGCTGCGTCCGGCGAGAGACTCGGCCTGGGCGATCGAGCTTTCCACGAGTTTCGCCTGGTCCGTTACGTCTTCGTTTTTTTCGCGATAGGCATCTGAGATCGCAATCAATACCCGCTTGAAACTGGGGCGTCCGTAATGATCGTCAGGAGGGAAATAGGTTCCCCCGAAATATGGCTTTCCTTCTGGAGTTAGAAAAGCGGTTAGCGGCCAGCCGCCCTGTCCGCTGATGGCGCTCACCGCTACCTGATACCGGCTGTCAATATCGGGACGCTCATCGCGGTCCACTTTCACGGCGACAAAACGTTCATTTACGATCTTCGCGACTTCGGGATCGTCGTAAGATTCGCGGTCCATCACATGACACCAGTGGCACCACACAGCTCCGATGTCGAGCAGGATAGGTTTGTTGTCGCGCTGCGCTGCAGCGAACGCCTCTTCTCCCCACTCGTGCCATTGGATAGGCTGGCGCATGGCGGAGCGCAGGTAGGCGGACGAAGCCTTGCTCAGGGAATTCAGGGTCTCCGAAGACATACATCCAGTCTAAATGCGGACCGCGGTGAGCTGTCGCGCGATGCGGCAATAAACATCCACGGCATCGGTGAGTTGCTTCTTCTGCACGTACTCGCCTTCAGTGTGGGCCACATGAATGGACCCCGGACCAAGTAGAAGCGGCTCTCCCCAATTGCTGAGCGCCGGAATATCTGTGGTGAAGGCAGCAATCATAGTTGGCAGGGGATCGAGCGTTCGCAGGCGGACAAACGGAATCTCCAAAGTGAATTCAACTTTTGCCAAACCTAATACTGCTCGTTGAATGTCTTCGCGCAGCCGCATTGCTGATCCGACGAGCCGGTAAAGAAGTTTGGCCTTGGCATAATCCGGAATCACGTTCGGAGCGCGGCCGCCTTCGATCATTCCGATGTTCATGGTGCACGCTCCAATTTCCTCCTCGAACGGAAGTTTCATCGCACGCAAGCGCCGCAAGGCTTCGAGCAATTTATCAATTGCAGACTCGCCTAGCTCCGGATATGCCGAGTGGGCCATGCGTCCTTCAGCGATGACTTCAACCCGCAAACTGCCTTTGGATGCGATTGCGATGCGGTTCTCGGTTGGCTCTCCATTGACCAGGAACTTGCATTTGTTTGGCTGCCGATTGGCAACTTTGGCGCCCAGGCTGTCTCGTTCCTCGCCCACGAGAAATAGCAAGCCGGGGAAAATTCCTTCTTCACGCAATTTGTCCGAAGCGGCGATCTGAGCAGCGATGATTCCCTTTGCATCGCATGATCCTCGTCCGTAAATGCGCGTGGCGTCCTCCGAGGATGGAATGAAGGGAGGGACGGTATCCAGATGGGTAGAAAAAACAATGTCAGGATGCGGGCGCTGTGAAGATGTGGCAAAAATGTTGTAGCGGTCCCCCTCGACGGGCATTTTTTGCGCCTGATAGCCGAGGCCCTCGAGCTCTTTGTGGAGAAAATCTCCAACTAAACTCTCGTTGCCAGTGATGGACTCGATGTCCACCAGAGCCCGAGTTAAAGCGACGATGTCCATCAAAAGAGAATACCGCACGGCCCGGTGTAACCTGATAGCCATGTCTGCGGAGAAGCACATTCGTTCATTTTTTATTGATGGTCCGGTGGGGCGTCTGGAAGCTTTGCTGAACGCGGGCTCTGAGAGTGCAAAGTACGCGGCGGTGGTGTGCCATCCTCATCCGCTGTTTGGCGGAACGTTGCATAACAAAGTTGTTTTCCATGCAATGAAATCTCTGAACAGTTTTGGCTTCCCGGTATTGCGCTTCAATTTCCGAGGGGCAGGCCTCAGTCACGGCGAACACGATGGTGGACGAGGCGAAGTCGAAGACGTGCGCGCAGCTTTGGATTCGATGGACGAGAAATTCCATTTGCCATTACTGTTCGCCGGATTTTCATTCGGGGCTGCCGTTGGCCTTGGGGCTGCCTGTGCCGATAAGCGAGTACGGGCGGCCATCGGACTGGGAGTTCCGGTCGGCGGTGTTGAGGGACGAAGTTACGATTTCGAATTTCTGAAAACTTGCGCGATGCCGAAATTATTAGTCAGCGGGTCCGCTGACAAGTTCGGTCCGAAAGCTGATTTGGAAAAGCTCTTTAAGTCTTTGCCGCTGCCGAAAAAACTCGTGCTCATCGAAGGCGCGGACCATTTCTTTGAGGGCCGTTTGCCAGAGATGCGCGAGGCAATCGAAACCTGGGTGCGCGAAGTAGCGTTGGTCTGACAAGAACCTGTCCTGTGGCGCTTGTTTTTCTCCTCGTATAATCCTCCGCGTGACGAATTTGTCATCACATGATGAGCAGCGTTCGGAGATGCGAGCTCTGGCTCGGCAAATCTTCGATTTTGCACTCGCGCAATCCAGCATACAGAAAGCGTTTGAGCGGCATCTGACTTGTGAGAAGGGGGTCTTGCGAGTTTGCGAAGATCTGTACGACCTGAATTCTCATAGTCGTCTTTTCGTAGTCTCCATCGGGAAAGCCGCGCACGTCATGGCCAGCGCGCTTATCGGACGGGCCGGCGATCGCTTCGAAGGAATTGTCGCCAGTTCGACGAAGCCGGAATCACAGCTACGGGGATTTCGTTATTTTCTCGGGGGCCATCCGCTTCCAAACGCCGAATCCGTTCGCGCAGCCGACGCCGTTCTCAAATCTTTGGCCGCGCAAACAGTCTCGTCGCTGGTGATTTACCTCATCAGCGGAGGCGGCTCTTCCATGCTGGAAAAGCCCGTGGACGAAAGTATTTCTCTCGAAGATCTAATTCAGACTTACCGCGTGCTGGTGCTTTCCGGGGCGTCAATAGCCGAGATCAACGCCATCCGCAAACATCTCTCGGCTGTGAAGGGAGGCAGGCTCACGCACGCGGCGCAGTCCGCGCAGCAATTGTCGCTGCTGGTTTCCGATGTGCCTGACGATACTCCGGACGCGCTGTCGTCAGGCCCGACAATGCCTGACTCAACATCCGTAGAAGACTGCTATCGCATCGCGGACCAGTACAACTTGCTCCAAGAGTTTCCGGAATCGGTGAGAGAGTTATTCCAGTTGCCCGCGCTGGACGAAACGCCAAAATCCGATGACTTCGGATTCCATCGCTCCCGCTGGTGCACGGTACTTTCGAATTCGATCTTGTTGGAAGCGGCGAAACGGCGTGCCGAGGAATTTGGCTTCGCGGTGACAGTTGATAATTCTTGTGACGACTGGGACTACGATCGCGCGGCACGTTATCTTCTCACTCGCCTGCGCGAGTTGCGGAAGCAATCTGATCGCGTCTGCCTGCTTTCCGGTGGGGAAGTGACAGTCAAAGTGACAAATGGCGGAATAGGCGGTCGCAATCAGCAATTCGCACTGTCTTCCGCAACCCAAATCGTGGGCAAAAAAATCACAGTGTTAAGTGCCGGGACGGACGGCGTAGACGGCAACAGTCCTGCCGCAGGTGCCATGGTGGATGGCAGGACAATGCAACGTGCTCAAGCCAAAAGCCTGAATCCGGACGCCCATCTCGCTGCCTTCAACGCTTATCCGTTCTTCGAGTCACTCGCTGATGCAATCCTGACGGGCCCAACCGGCAATAATCTTCGCGATCTCCGTATTCTTCTCGCTTACTAGAAAGTTCTATTTGTAGCTGCCCGCATTGAGTGTCTGTAGACCATTCGGAACACAATACTGGCAACAGTTATTGAAAGCACAAGCACCGCGAACAGCGCGTACCATGTAACTGAGCTTGAGAACCAGGCGTCTGGCATCGTTTTCCGCATGTGTAGTGCGGAGACGGTCACCGGAGAGATTAGGGCAGAGTACAAGAATATCGCAGATACTATCGCAGCCAAACTGCCCTCGCAAATAGCCTTTATCTTCATTCGGCCCCTTCGGCGAACCATCCCGAAACGCGAATCGCTACGCTGATTTCGGCATCTTCTCCGCCATCGCTTCTTGTGCTCGCTGCATCTCTTCCTCAGACACGTCACGAACGTGCGTTGCAAGCGACCAGCTGTGTCCGAATGGATCGGTAACGGTGCCGTAGCGGTCACCCCAGAACATATCCATGAGCGGCATCTTCACGGTGGCCCCAGCCGAAACCGCTTGCTTGAATGCCGTGTCTACATCCTCGATCTGTACGTGCAGAGTCACGCCGCTTCCGCCCGTGGAAACAGGCGAGAGCGTCTGCCATTCTGGAAACTCGTCGTTCAGCATGCAGAGCGAGTCTCCAATCTTGATGGTGGCGTGCATAATCTTGCCATCGGGCATTTTGAACACGTGCAGAATTTGAGCTCCAAAAGCTTTCTGGTAGAAATCAAGCGCGCGGGCAGCGTCGCGGACCGTTAAATGAGGGGTGAGGGTGTGATATCCGTCTGGAATTGCTTTCACTTTGTCTGTCATGGCAAGCTCCTGCGCGAAAGTGTAGTACAGGAGTGCCGAGGTTAAAAGAACTTCGTAACGCCTTCTTTGAGGATGCACACCCGGTCGCCGATTCCTGCGGCTTTTGCCTCTTGCTCAAGCAATTGCGGAGGTTCGTCCATGGGTTCGTGTGAGAGGCGGAAAGTGCCGTAGTGCATGGGGACCATCCAGCGCGCTTTCAGATCGAGGAATGCGCGGATGGCGTCGGCAGGACTAGCATGCACGTTGCGAAACGATGGTGGGTTGTAGGCCCCGATCGGCAGCAACGCCAACTCCGGTGCGAGACGTTGGCCAATCTCGCGGAAGCCTGAGAAGTATGCGGTGTCGCCGGCGTGGTAAACGGAATGCTTGCCATCACGGAGGACGTAGCCGCCGTATCCTCGATGCGAGTCGCGGATTACCCTCGCACCCCAGTGGCGCGCGGGAACGTGAGTCAAGGTCAGTCCGCGATTGCGGTAGCTGCCCCACCAGTCGAGCTCTACCGTGTCGGCAAATCCGAGGTCAGACACAAGATCTGACACATGGCTTGGGACAATGATCACGGGCGGCTTAGCTTGCTGACGAATATTCTGTCGAATAATCGCCCGTAATGACGGCCGATGCAGATGATCGAAGTGCGCGTGTGTGATCAGGACCAAATCGATTGGAGGAAGATCGCTGATCTTTATGCCGGGCTGACGCAATCGTTTTAAAACAAACAACCAGCCCGCGAAGTTTGGATCAATGAGCACGTTCCTGCCGCCAATTTGTACGAAAAACGACGCGTGCCCGATGAACGTGACGCCCAGTTGTCCGGCAGTGGCCAGCTTGGGCTTATGGGTTTCTCCGGTGCGAGGAGTTACGACGGAATGCTGCACCAATTTGCCAAATTGCCCCGCGCGCTTTCGAAGCGCTTTATTTCTCGCTGAACCCTTTAACATGAAAGTAGAAGTGCGCCCCGATTTACAACTTGTAATTGAATTGGATGATTTTGCCGCGGCTGCTGGCCATAAATATTCACCGCCAATGGCTTGACCGCTTTGGTACCGTCATTTCTAATCTCTCACTAGAATAGACACTCTTTCAAGGAGATGACGAATGCGTGTTGCTTTTTTAGGCCTGGGAATCATGGGATTGCCGATGGCTTCGAATTTGGTCAAGGCAGGCCATGAGGTGACGGTTTGGAACCGATCTCCGGGCAAAGAGGTTGAGGGCGCGCGCACTGCTGCCACTCCTGCTGCAGCGGCGCGAGGAGCAGAGGTAGTCTGGATGTGCGTCTCTGATACCAAGGCAGTCGAAAGCGTGTTGTTTGGGCCCGATGGCGTTGAGCAATCCCTTGCGGAAAATATGACGATCGTTGACTCCAGCACCATTGCTCCCTCGGCGACTAGAAAATTCGCGGAGCGCGTGCGATCCAAGGCAGTTGAGTATGTGGACGCTCCTGTGACCGGATCGAAAGCCGGTGCGGAGAGTGGAACTCTCATCTTCATCGTGGGCGGGACGGAAACCGGAATCGGGCGGCTTGGCCCGTTGTTCGCAGCCATGGGAAAGAAAATTTTCCGCATGGGCGAGACGGGGAAAGGTCATGCGGCCAAGCTCGTGATGAATTTACAAATTGCTCTTATCTATGAAGGTTTCGCTGAGGCGCTGACGCTGGGAACGAAGATGGGGGTTGACCCGGAGGCTCTGCTGTCGCTGATTAATGCGTCCATGGTGAAGTCGGGAGTGGTCGAATACAAGGCGCCCTTTGTCCTGAAGCGTGACTTCTCGCCAAATTTCCCTTTGCGGCTGATGTATAAGGACATTTTGCTGGCGCTCGAATCCGCGAAAGAAGTTCGCGTCAAATTGCCAGCCCTCGAAACGGTGAAAGAGATCTATGAAGTGGCATCTGAGGATGGCATCGGAGATTTGGATTATGCCGCTACTTTGACTTTGCTGGAAAAATGGGCCGGGGTAGAGGTCAAATCCACCGCAGCATAAGCGAAATTCAGTTCCCAAGGACACCGTGTGAACCAGGTTCCGACTCAACTGCCCAATTTCCAGTTGTGGAATAGGTCCCGCTCCATGGGGCTGAAACTCCTCGTTGTCAGTGGACTGGCTTTGCTTATGACGATTCCTGCCCTCTTTGTGAACAGCGTTGTTGAGGAGCGCACAAAGCGGGCCAAAGATGTTGTTCAGGAGATCAGCGCGCGGGTTGGCGGGCAACAGACTTTCCTCGGACCCACCGTATCAATTCCTTACACAGTCCCCCCGCTATTTAACGGTGCTTCTCCAGAACGGGGTACCTATGTCGTATTTCCGGCACAAGGCGATGCCTCCGCAAAGGTTCGCACGCAAGAACGCCGCCGTTCGCTATTCAAGGTTCCGGTGTTCCAGGCAGACCTCAACTTCGACGCGGCTTTCGATCTGACGGGTGTACCTTCCTCAGCACCCACAGGTGCAGTGCTTGACTGGGATCATGCGGAGATTGTTGCTGGCGTTTCCGATGCGAGGGGCGCATTGGCGGATGGAACCCTCACCATAAATGCTAAGACAGTCACGTTCGTGCCCGCAGAAATCGTCAGCAGCAATAACGAAGCCCGTTTGCCGTTGACCTATTTTGGCGTAAGAGAAATTGGCGTAGTTCAGCCAAATGCGAAATTCCGCGTGGCCGCAACCCTGCGCTTTTCTGGAGCACAACGGATTTCGATACTCGCCTATGGCAAAACCACGCATTTGAACGTGGAAGGCGACTGGCCTAGTCCAAGTTTTGACGGCGGCTTTCTACCGGTAAAACGTACCGTCACTCCGCAAGGTTTTACTGCCGAGTGGACGGTACCTTTCATTGCCCGCGGCATTCGCGCCGAAGGCACGAGTACTGCGGTCAGCACACTTGACCATACGGCCTTGGGAGTCTCGTTTATTGAGGTGGCCGACCCTTATCAATCTGTTAATCGTTCGCTCAAGTACGTGCTCTTGTTTCTCGGATTGTTGTTTCTTTCGTACTTTGTTTTCGAGGTCACCACTCGCAAGCGGGTGCATCCTGCCCAGTATGTTCTAGTGGGGGTGGCCCAGATGATTTTCTATCTTTTATTGCTCTCACTTTCTGAACGGATCGGTTTTGACTGGGGATTCTTTATTGCAGGAGGCGCTACCGTCCTTCTTCTATCTGCAAATGCGAGTTGGATTTTCGAAAGCAGAGTGCAGGGCCTTCGCGCTTTGGTTGTTTTCGGCTTGCTTTACTCCCTGATTTATCTGATGTTGCGACTTGAGGACAACGCCCTTCTTGTAGGTGCTGTTGCCAGCTTCCTCGCGGTTGCAGCGGTGATGTACTTCACCCGCAACATTGACTGGTACGGTTCAATCTCGCCCAGCAGTACGCAAGGTCCTTCCGTTTAGCGCGTGAGATCAACAATTAATTTCGTTGTTCCAAGTTGACCCGAACTGGGACTGATTACTGCCGTAACCATCGCCAGCTCCGCTATTACAGAACTATTACACGCGGAAATCCTGACCCCTGATAGCGTAATTACAGCAACCTTAGGGGACGATCACAATGGAACTCGAAGCTCTGGAACGCAAAGCCGCGAATGAAAATGAAGTGAACTGGGTGACTGCCGGTTTCATGGCGGCATTTCATGTAGGCGCGGTTGCCGCGCTCTTTTTCTTCACTTGGAAAGCGCTTTTCCTGGCGATGTTTTTGTGGTGGGTGTCTGGCAGCCTGGGTATCGGCATGGGCTACCACCGTTTGCTTACTCATCGCGGATACAAAACTCCGAAATGGGTGGAGTATGTTCTGACTACGTGTGCAACGCTCGCTCTTGAGGGCGGCCCGATTTTTTGGGTAGCCACGCATCGAATTCATCATCAATTTTCCGATCAAGACGGCGACCCGCATTCTCCACGCGATGGAAAATGGTGGGCGCATATGGGCTGGATCCTCACCGGCAAATCCATGCACCACGACACTACCACGCTGGCCCGCTATGTCCCAGACCTGGCGAAAGACAAGTACCACGTCTGGCTGACCAAGTATCACTTTGTGCCCATGATTGTGCTCGGCGTGATCCTGCTGGCTATCGGCGGATTGCCATTTGTGTTATGGGGGATTTTCCTCCGCACCGTGGTTGGACTTCACGCCACTTGGCTGGTAAATTCTGCCACTCATACCTGGGGCACGCGGCGTTTTATCACGCGCGACGATTCCACCAACAACTGGTGGGTGGCGCTGCTCACCTTCGGAGAAGGCTGGCACAACAATCACCATGCGCATCCCGTGTCTTCGCGGCACGGTTTGCGCTGGTACGAAATTGATTTCAACTGGTACGGAATCTGGGCGCTGAACAAGCTGGGACTTGCGCGTCAGGTGTATCGCGTGAAACTGGATGAACTCCGTCGCCGCGAAGAGCAAAAGGTCGGGGA
>JBEEGK010000226.1:0-8973 GCA_041166845.1 Acidobacteriaceae bacterium | reverse complement strand
ACAGTGAAGGTTGCGAAAATTGTCGGGTTTTGCGTGGCGAGGGCGATGGATCAAGAATGGGAACTGGAAAATATTGCGGTCTCAAGTGAGTCGCAGAGGCATGGCTACGGACGCCAGCTCATTTCGGAACTCATTCGGACTGCACGTACGGAGAACGTGAAGCTAGTATTTCTGGAGGTTCGTGAATCGAACTTGAAGGCTCGCGCTTTCTACGAAAAGCATGGTTTCCGTGAAAGCGGACGACGCCCAACGTATTACAGCAGTCCTATTGAAGACGCGATTCTTTATCAGTTTGTAATGACATGAAATTGCACTAATCCTGATGCAAACTGGGTGTTTTTCCAGACAATCCCGCCTGTGGAAATAGAGTTTGAACCTCCGCCTATCGTGTGATAGGTTGGAATTCTGAAATTCAGCTAGGAGGTTGTGCTGAATGCTAGCTTCTAAAGACCAGCTCATCGCAAGTCACGAGGAGTTCCGCAAGTTGGCCTACGAACACACCCAGTACGAACAACGTCTCGATTCACTCATTCAAAAGCGATTTCTAACCGACGACGAAAAGCTAGAAGAAGTCCGCTTAAAGAAGCTCAAGCTGCGGCTAAAAGACCAGATGCAAAGCATCGAGCGTCAATATAGCCAGGCGATTAGTCACGGCCAGGTCGCCTAGAAATTCTCGGCATCAGATAGGGTCAGACCCTAAAGGAACTCTGTATCCTGAACACGGCGCGCATAAGCGCCTTTTTTTGTAAGCGTTTAACCGCAAACGCCGTTGGAAGTATTCACCCTGCTCTATAATCCACAGTATCGTTTCTATGGTTCCTGACGGTTATTACTACGGACTCGCTTTGCTGGCTGCCGCCGGTGTCGTGGCTTGGCTCGCGTCTCCGTTGTGGGCCATACCGCTAGTCCTGCTTGCCATTTTCTTTCTGTGGTTTTTCCGTGATCCGGAGCGGGCTGTGCCTACTGAAGCTGGATATATCGTTTCCCCGGCGGACGGGAAAGTAACATCCGTTGGTCCAGAGGTTCGCGACGGCCGTACAAACACGCATATAAGCATTTTCCTAAACGTTTTCGACGTCCATGTGAACAGGTCTCCAATAGGAGGAGTGATCACTGGCGCGCGATATCGCAAGGGAAAGTTTATGAACGCCATGAATCCAGCCTGCGCCGAGCACAATGAGCAAAACGAAGTCACGGTCGAAGGCGAGGGACACACTGTAGTCTTTAAACAGATCGCCGGACTGCTCGCGCGCCGCATCGTTTTTACTCGCAGCGTAGGAGATCGGGTACAACGTGGCGAGCGTATCGGCCTGATTAAATTCGGCTCTCGCGTGGATGTCATTCTGCCGGCCTCGGCCGCTTTGCGGATTAAGGTCGGCGACCGGGTAAAGGGCGGCTCAAGCGTGCTTGCGCTGCTTGAAACGTCGGAAGATTTAGCAATGTCGGGTGCCGCACGAACTGAAACAGGAGCGCACTAAATGGATCCGGAAGATGAGATTGTTCCGCGGCGCCGCAAAGAGGATCAACCTTCGCGAAGACTCCGCAAAGGCATGTACATCCTGCCTTCGCTTTTCACCACTGCAAACCTCGCTGCCGGCTACTATGCCATTCTCCAGGTGACCCATGGCAGTTCGGGTGAGCCGTGGCACTTTGACAATGCCGCAAAAGCTATCGGCTTCGCCGTGTTGTTCGATGGTCTGGACGGCAGAATTGCGCGCATGACGCATACCAGCAGCGAATTCGGCCGCGAACTTGATTCTCTGGCTGACGTCATAACCTTCGGAGTGGCCCCGGCCGTCCTGGCATGGATGTGGGGATTCCGGCAATTGCCTGCTGGGCTGTTGTCATCGGTGGAGATGACAGGGAAAATCGCGCAATTCGGCGCGATGGCCAGCTTCTTATTTCTGATCGCGGGCGCCAGCCGATTGGCACGGTTCAATATCTCAACTAATCCACAACCGTCGAATCCCGGCCGACCCGGCAAAAAGTATTTTGTGGGTATGCCGATTCCAGCCGCCGCCGGTGTGATCGCAGCGGTAGTACATTTTTCGCGTGGCGATCCTTTAGTGTGGTGGGGAAGCGCTATTACCTGGATGCTTATCGTAGTCGCGGCCGGCTACCTCATGGTGAGTACCTGGCGATTCTATAGTTTTAAAGATATTGATTTCGGCTCACGCCAACGTTTTCAACTCATTCTTATTTTTGCGATCTTGCTTACTGGAGTTTGGTTCTTTTCGCAGTGGGTGCTGTTTCTACTGGCGCTGACGTATATGTTCTCAGGGGTTTTCTGGCGCCTGCAATGGACGTTCCGGCGCAGAGGTACCCGGCCTGCTCCACCTAGTTACAAAGAGGCATCAGAGATCTCATGAGTTCGAACGTAAAGAGTCCGACCGTCGCGTCTTCTGAGCTTCCGGGCGCGAGCAATCTCTATCGCCTGGCGATTGTTGGAGCGAGCACGCTCAAGGGAAAAGAAGTTGCAGAAGTATTGAATGACCGCAATTTCCCCTCCGCCGACGTCAAGCTGCTGGACGATGATGATTCGCTGGGACGATTGGAAGCCATGAAGGACGAAGTCACTTTCATCCAGAGTGTGCGTCCCGAGCAATTCGAGAGAGTTGATTTCACTTTTTTTGCCTCCGACCAGGAAACCACTAACAAAAATTGGCGGCTGGCGCATAAAGCTGGGAGCGCCATCGTAGATCTCACTTATGCGTTGGAAAACGATCCCAACGCGACCGTTCGCTCCCCGTGGATCGAGCGCCAGTTGGAGCAAGGCTTGCCGTTGGAACTTCAGCCCGGGCCTGTCGTCGTGGCCCATCCCGCCTCGGTGGTACTGGCACTCTTGCTTCTGCGAACACAGAAGTTCGGTATGGTACAGCGTGTCGTGGCGACCGTCTTTGAACCCGCGTCAGAACGCGGCCAAAAGGGAATGGACGAGCTTCACGAGCAGACGGTGAACCTGCTTTCCTTCCAGCCGTTGCCGAAAAATATTTTCGATACTCAAGTCGCCTTCAACATGGTTTCGCGCTATGGAGAGCAATCTGCGCCTCCGCTTATCACGGTTCAGGAGCGTGTGCTGAAACACTATCAGCGTATCGCTGGAAATAACGCTCCACCAATTTCGTTGCTCGTGGCGCAGGCACCAATTTTTCACGGATACACCTTTGCTGTTCACATCGAGATTGAGGGCACTGCTGACATCAGCTTGCTATCGCAGGCACTGGCCGGGGATCACGTCACTGTGAGTCTCCCCGCGGAAGATGCCCCCAGTAATGTAGGCGCCGCGGGACAGGCGAGTATCTTTTTGTCTATCCTGCCGGATGCAGGTAGCGCTAACAGTTTCTGGTTGTGGGCTGCGTCCGACAATCTGCGCATCGCAGCGACTACGGCCGTCGAGTGTGCTGAAAGTATGTCGGCTTCCCGTCCACGAGGGAAAATCCAGTGACGCGCCGGCCAGCCTCGCTGGTCCTTTCAGGTCTAGTTCTGGCATCGGTGGTATTGCTTTCGAGCGTTGGTTGCGGATACCACACTGCGGGGCACACGGCAGCACTTCCGCAGGCAGTGCGAACGATTGCGGTCCCCGCGTTCGGGAATGAGACCCAGAGTTATAAAGTGGAACAGCGGCTCACTTCCGCAGTTGTCCGGGAATTGACAACCAGAACTCACTACCACATTGTTGACCAGATCAGCGATGATGCGGACGCAATTCTGCGAGGCACCGTGGTTTCTACTTACACATCTCCGCTCACGTACGACTCCCGCACAGGTCGCGCCGCCAGTGTGCTCGTTGTGGTGAGCATGAAAGTTTCGTTTACCGACAAGGCGGGCAAGGCGCTCTACGATAATCCGGCATACACATTTCGCGAACAGTATCAGGTTTCAAGTGAGCTTCCTAGCTTCTTTGAGGAAGACTCTCCCGCGTTCGAACGCTTATCCCGCCAGTTTGCGCAAACTCTGGTCTCGAATATCCTGGAGGGATTCTGATGCGTGCTTTCGCGCAGACCGACAGGTTTGTATCGGACGTGGAGGCGCACAAAATGCGCGCGGCCTACGTCTTCGTCGGGGACGAGATTTTCTTTCGCAAACGCTGCCGGGAAGCCATCCTGCAACACCTTGTTCCCACCGATCTACGCGATTTCAGCTTATTTGAATTCGATCTCGCTGAAACTGATCTCACTGAGGTTCTGGACCGCGCGCAGACTCCCTCGCTGATGGCTCCTTTTCAGGTGTTCTTCGTTCGTGGAGTAAAGAATCTTTTCGGTCGCGGCTCCAACGAAGAAAAGCTATCGTCCATCGAAAACTACTGCAAAAACCCCAATCCGGACGCGGTCCTGATTTTTATCGCCGACCATATCAGCATCCCCGCCGATGCGCGCCGCATTGACATGACCGATAAAGAGCGCTACGAGCGCATTCGCGAAACTCTTGGGCAATATTGCGCCATTGTCGAGTTCGCGCGTGTCGAAGAAGGCGAAGCCGTGCGCTGGCTGGCAGAATTCTGCGGAACGCAAAAAGTGAAAATCGAGCCCGATGCAGCTCGTGAGTTGGTGGATGCGCTGGGCGGAGACATGATGATGATTTCCAACGAACTGGAAAAGCTCATTCTCTACGTTGGAGAGAAAAGGCGCATCACGCTGGGAGACGTCGAGACCATGGTTCTGGCGGCGAAGCAGCGCTCTCTTTATGAACTGACCGACGCGATATCTTCCAAAGACAAAGTGCGCGCACTGCAAACGCTAGACGCCATACTCAGCACCGGAGAAGGCGATGATGCTGCCATCGGACACCTCTACATGCTGGCAAAAACTTTCCGTCAAATGCTGGTAATTCTAGAACGCGATGTTCGAGATCAGCGCATGCTGTGGGCAGCACTCTGGCAAGGGTTCAGGGTTCCCCCGTTCGCAGCAGACGACATCATCCGCCAGGCGAGACGGTACAAATCAAAGCGTGAGTTGACGCGCGCCATCCGCCTGATTGCGAAAACAGATCTTGCTCTGCGATCGAATCCGCCGAGCAAAAGATTTGTCCTCGAAAAGCTGGTATTGGATTTAACCGCCGAACCGAAACCGGAGACGGAATGGATGCAGGAAGAACTGCCCGTATAAGGCTCTGCATCCCTCGCAAAAGATTTGCCCGAAGACTACCTAAGCGCGTTAAGACGCGCGTTCAAGCGGGACTTGTAGCGCGATGCTGTGTTCTTGTGGATGACGCCCTTCTGAATAGCTTTGTCGAGTGAAGAGACCGCTTTCCGGAAAGCCTGCTCCGCCGACTTTTTGTCGCCCTTGGTAAGGCCCTCGCGAAGTTCGCGCAAGACACCCCGTAACTGAGAAGTATTGCTACGGTTGCGGACAGTGCGCTTTTCGGTCTGACGGGCGCGTTTAAGCGCGGAAAAATGATTTGCCATCTGCTGTAATTTACCTGCTTCTCTCTAAGGAATAATCGGTTGAAGCCGAATAAAGTATTTTACTTGAGACACTTAGAACTGGTCAAACATATAGCCCGCTATTCGGCACATTGACTCCTATCCTCCCTTAGAGTTACCCTAATTTTAATGGTAGTGGCTTGCAGTTGGCGAGCGAACATTGCGCTTCGTTGTACCTCCAGACATGTCCCGGTTGTCGTTCCGAAAAGCGCGTCCTTCCAAGCGTATCCAGCCCCCAGATATCCCAGAAGTCGCCCTTTGAGCGTCAGGCGTACCGAGGAGTGCGCCCTCACTGAATGAAGAAGAGTATAGAACTCAGCCCCAATATCGAGGCCCTGTTTGGCATCCGCGATGAAAATCTGCATGTGCTGGAAGACGGCCTGAATGTCACCATCGCACTTCGATCCAATTCCATCGAATTAGACGGAAATGCCGCTGGGGTAAGTCGAGCGGAGCAGATTTTTGCTGATTACAGCCACTTGCAGCGCTCCGGATTCACCTTCCAGAATGGCGATTTGAACAGCATGTTGCGCGTGGTGGTTGCCGATGCGAAGGTCACACTCCGCAGCCTGGCTGAGGCGGGAAAGCAACGCTCTACGGGAAGGCGCACCGTTCAGCCAAAAAGCCCGAATCAGCGCCGCTATCTGGAAGCGATCGAAAACCATGACATGGTCTTTGGAATTGGCCCTGCTGGAACCGGTAAGACCTATCTTGCAGTCGCCATGGCGATTTCTGCCTTGATGTCGAAGCGCGTGAATCGCATTATCCTTGCGCGGCCCGCCGTTGAAGCCGGAGAGCGGCTTGGCTTTTTGCCGGGTACTTTGCAAGAGAAGATCGATCCGTATTTGCGGCCGTTATATGACGCTCTTTACGACATGCTCGATCCTGAAAAGGTTGATCGCTACCTCGAGAAGAACGTCATTGAAATTGCTCCCATTGCGTTTATGCGTGGACGCACCTTAAACGATTCCTTCGTTATCCTCGACGAGGCGCAAAACACGACTTCGGAACAGATGAAAATGTTCGTCACCCGGCTGGGGTTCAATTCGAAGGCGGTGATCACCGGAGATGTAACGCAGATTGACCTTCCTAACGCCCGACGCAGCGGTCTTATCGAAGCAGTGGACATTCTCAAAAACGTCGAGGGCCTGAAATTCTCCTACTTCGACGACGGAGACGTAGTGCGCCACCACCTGGTGCAGCGTATTATTCGCGCGTACGACGAGCATAAGAACCGCGCATCCGAGGACCAGTTGTCCTTACTCGAACCAGTACCGGCAACCAACGGCAAGGGCCGAAACAATTCCAGTCTTCCTCAGCTTGGCGCACTGGACGATTCTCATCGCGAATTAGAGATCTTGGAATAGACCGGCATTCAGTGGGGAGGGATGGTCCCGATCCTCGTCTACAATCCCGCTTAACCGAATGGTGATCTTTCGAAAACGAGTTGTAGGCCTCACCGAAATCAGTCTCACGAGGTTAGTGGCGCGTGTAGGCCGAATCCTGCGGCTATCTGGACAAGTTGATGTCCTCATTACATCTAGTTCAGAAATGCAATTCCTCAACCGTCAGTTTCGTAAAAAAGACCATGCTACGGACGTGCTCTCCTTCCCCTATGAGGGAGGTGGCAAAGGGAGTTTGGCTGGGGAATTGGCAGTCTGCGCCGATCTGGCGCGCCAGAACGCGCGCTTGCTAGGGCACTCAATGGCCGAGGAAATTAAGATTCTGATTTTGCATGGCATGCTGCATTTGGCGGGGTATGATCACGACCGCAAAGACGATGGCGGAAAGATGTCACGCAAAGAGGACCGGCTAAGAATGTCATTGCAGCTGCCGGTAGGATTAATATCTCGGAGCCTGGACGGGCTACCGAAGAAATCCAAGATGGAACTGAGAGCATCCCCGATCAGAAAATCTGCGGCTTCGAAACGAAAGCCAAGCGGAGGCAAGCGATGAATTTCGCTCTGGCGTTCGCGTTTTTTCTGCTCTTTGGGTTGTTGGCGCTGGCTTCCTACGTGGACCGGCTTTACGCCGAGATCGGTAAATTTCTCTCCCGCGAGTTTCAAGACAATATTGATGCCTTTGAGCACACGGTTGAGCCAAAGCTGGGTGTCGCCCGCAGCCGCGCCGCCCTCTCCATGGCTGTCATCGCGCAATTGAGCACCGCCGCGATTGCAATGATGGTGGGCTTCACGGTGTTCCGGGATCGTACCTGGAGCGCAGCAGAAATCTTGCAGGCCACCTTGAGTCTTGTGCTCATTGTGATTATCTTCAACCGCTTTTTGCCTTTTGTATTTTTCTCTCGCACTAAGGGGGAATGGCTGGTGCGATTTGTTCCCTTGCTGAAAGTTCTCATCTACATGGCCTTGCCGGTCACGCTGGTCCTCGGTTTTCTGCAATCGGTTGCTGCGCTCACCAAGGAGCACTCGGATCAACACCCCGAAAGCCAAGCCGAAGCAGTGGACGCACTGATTGAAGCCGGCCAGGAAGAAGGCATTCTGGATGAGAGCAATCGTGACTTGATTCAGTCCGTAGTGGAGTTCGGAGAGAAGACTGTGCGCGAGGCCATGAAACCGCGTCCGGAAATCGTGGCCGTGCCAACCAGCATGACGGTCGAGCAATTTATCGAACTGCTGCGGCTGAAGCCATTTTCGAGGGTTCCCGTCTTCGAGGGCAGCATCCATCACATCAAGGGAATTGTCTACGCGCAGGACGTCTTGCAAGTTCCCGACTCCGAAGCTGGCGTGCGTCGCGTGGATAGCGTCATGCGCCGAGACGTATATTTCGTTCCGGAGAGCAAACTGGGAAGTGATCTGCTGCGGGAGATGCAAAAGCACAACACCCGCATGGCGATTGTTGTGGACGAGTACGGAGGCGTGGCAGGATTGGTCACCATCGAAGACCTTGTTGAAGAGATCGTCGGAGAAATCAGTGACGAGCATGAGAAGGCCACTATCGTGCGCGAGAACGATCATTCTTATCTGGTGCCCGGTAGCATGGATATTGATCAGCTGGACGAGTTATTTGGCATTCGCCCGGAAGGCAAGGAGTCAGCGACCGTAGCCGGCCTGGTGAGCGAACTTGCCGGAAGAATTCCGCGCAAAGGCGAAGTCGTTGAAGAAAACAATCTGCGCTTCGAGGTCATAGAGTCCACTGGCCGACGCGTTGAGCGCGTCCGCATTTCGGTGGTGCAGCCACAGTTGTCAAAGCCCAACGCCTTAAGCTGATATAGTTGAACCAATTCTTATCAGGACAGGCTCTGCGCGGTTGCAACGTAATTTTCAAAATTATTCATGGCATTTCACTCTGGATTCGCTTGCATTCTCGGCCGCCCCAATGCGGGCAAATCCACACTTCTAAACGCGTTGGTCGGCCAGAAACTAGCCATTGTCAGTCCAAAGCCGCAAACCACTCGCAATCGCATTCTCGGCATCATTCACGCCTCCGCGAGCAAGCGAAAACCCGGCGGACAGGTCGTGCTCATTGATACTCCGGGCGTCCATAAAGCAGACAGTTCGCTTGACCGCAAGATGATGTCAGAAGTCCGCGAG
>JBEEGK010000225.1:0-6883 GCA_041166845.1 Acidobacteriaceae bacterium | reverse complement strand
ATACCGGCTGGAGCTTATGTCCACGCCGTACGGCAAGACACGAAGAATCGAAATCTGCTGTTCGCGGGAACTGAACTGGGAATCTATGTTTCGTTCAATGACGGAGCGCAGTGGCAGCCGGTGCAATTGAATCTGCCGCGTACTCCAATTACAGACCTGTTGATCAAAGACAACGATCTCGCTGTCTCGACTAACGGCCGCGCCTTCTGGATTCTGGACGATATCGCTCCACTGCGGGCAATGAAGCCCGAGCTCACAACCGCAGACTTCGCGCTTTATGAGTCATCGCCAATACACAGGCAATATTTCCCCGAGGAGGTGGATAAGCGCCGCCCAGTGGGCGAGAATCCGGAACCGGGCGCGCTCGTAAACTATTACCTCAAGAATGACGTTACGGATGAAATCACGCTCGAGATCACAGACTCGGATGGCAAGCCGGTACGGAGATATTCCAGCAAGGAAAAGAAGGAGAAAAACGAGCAGCCGCCCGAATGGCCGGACCGAGAAAAACCGGCGGAGCTACTACCAACGAAAGCAGGCATGAACCGCTTTCCCTGGAACCTGCGTTATGAATCGCCGCTCGACTTGCCGGGGGCGTTTTACGCCGGTAACGGGCCGGAGGGTCCGGTCGCTTTACCCGGCACTTATAACCTGAAGATGACGGTCGCAGGAAAGTCCCAGACCACATCGGTCGAGGTGTTGCCCGATCCCCGCGAGAAGGCAAGCGTTGATGACCTCCGCAAACAATATGAGCTTTCCACACAGGTCGCCAATCGAATCACTGACCTGCACCGAACTCTGCTGCAAATGCGTGATGTCCACGGACAGATGAAACAGATGGAGTCAAATCTGTCTCGCGGTAAACAAGACAAAGGTGATCGCAACAAAGCAGTTATTGAAGCCATGCACGACTTCGACAAACGCATGTTGGCGATCGAGGGACAGCTGATGCAAACCAAAATGAAGAGTTCGGAAGGTAATTTGCGCTATCCGAATATGTTGAATGAAGAGTTTGACAGTTTTTCTCACACGATAGAAAACGACGCTGCTCCGACACGTTCCATGACTCAAGTCTTTGAAATCCTCAGCAAGCGGCTGGACACACAGCTAGCTGCGTGGAGAGAACTGGTTACGGTGCAACTGCCGGCACTAAACGAGAAAATCAAAACCACCGACGCGACCTCGATCACACTTGGTAACGAGAAAGGCGCCGAATAAATTATCGAATTTGGCAGACACAATCGTTAAGCTCACCACTTTGGTTACTGGACATTTGCTGTGTTTCCATTATGATGCCGGACAGATCAGCCCACGCACCATTACTCAGGGACGCGCGGCCGGAAGCGCTTTAGACGATGTAGCTGGCGAGAGGGGTCTCGTCCTGTGCCTCCTGGCAGTAGTTGGAAGAGTGATGATTAGCGTGTCTGGTTTGGAGGGTGCATCGGGCTGATGACCCCAATCAGGAGAGGTTTCGATGTCCCTGGTCGCCCGTCGTCTGTCGCAAGTTTCACTTTTCCTTTTTTTCTGCTTAGCCAGCAATCTGGCCCAAGCTCTGCAAGTCGTCCCAAGCCAGCGGATCCTCGAGGCTGTCGACGAGCAGTATCTAACGCCGCTCAAAGGCAACGTCCATCCTCTGGCCAAGCCGCAGTTTGACGGCGGAGCAGCGCCACTGAATCTCCCCATGGATCGCATGCTGCTGGTGCTGCGGCGAAGTCCAGAACAGCAGGCCGCGCTGAGCAAATTGCTCGATGATCAGCAGGACAAATCCTCTCCCAATTACCACAGGTGGCTGGCGCCCGATCAGTTCGGCCAGCAGTTCGGCGCGTCGGATTCAGACATCCAGACCGTAACTTCGTGGCTACAGTCGCACGGCTTCAACATAGGCAAAGTGGCAAAGGGCCGCAATGTAATTGAATTTTCGGGCACGGCAGACATGGTCCAGCAGACGTTTCATACTGCGATCCGTAAATTTGTGGTGAATGGCGAAAACCATTGGGCCAACGCGAGCGATCCGCAGATCCCTACCGCGCTGACGCCGGTGGTTGCGGGCGTACACACGCTGCACAATTTTTTTAAGAAGCCGATGCTGCGGGTTGGGGGACGAGTTCCCGCCACATTTAATCCCGGCCCACCTGCGCACGTGACATTTTCCAATCCCACTCAGCATGCGCTGGGGCCGCAAGACTTCGCAACCATCTACAACATAAATCCAATAACCCAGCTTGGAATTGATGGAAGCGGGATAACAATCGCAGTCGTAGGGCGATCAGACATCAATAGTCAAGACGTTCGGGATTTCCGCAATTTTTTTGGGTTGCCTAATAACAGTTTGCAAATCCTGGATGCCGGCGATTCACCTGGCGATCTAGGGGGCAACGAAGAATTCGAGGCGGTGCTGGATACCACCTGGGCGGGTGCCGTGGCCCGAAACGCGAACGTGAATTTAGTCGTTTCCGCATCCACAAACACCACTGATGGCGTTGATTTATCCGAACTCTACATCATTGATAACAACTTAGCCGACGTAATGAGCGAGAGTTTCGGTACCTGTGAGGCAAACTTCACGAGCTCGCAGGCCGCAGCCATCGCAAGCTTGGCGGAGCAAGCTGCCGCCCAAGGCATTACGTACGTTGTTTCCAGCGGAGACACCGGCGCGGAAGGTTGCGCGGACCTCAGTCAAACGGTAGCTCAAGGACCAGTCTCGGTGAATATGCTGGCTTCAACGCCATTCAATATTGCGGTGGGCGGCACGATGTTCAACGAAAACGGACAGCCCACTAAATATTGGGGTGCGGCGCCGCCGCTTCAGGAGACCGCGCTCTCTTATATTCCAGAGAATGTTTGGAATGAAAGTTGCGCCTCGGCCCAATGCGGTAGCCGCGCTAATATTGCGGCGGGATCAGGGGGCGTAAGCGCATATTTTCCAAAGCCCTCATGGCAGATTGGCAACAGCAACAATAATCGTGCGATCCCCGATGTTTCTCTTACGGCGGCTCTGCACGATCCCTATTTGCTTTGCGCTCAGAATTCCTGCGAGCAGAACTCCATTTTCTTTGTAGGCGGTACCTCCGCATCAGCTCCGGCCTTTGCAGGTGTGATGGCGTTAGTCGACCAAAAAATGGGAGAGCGCCAGGGGCAAGCGGGATACGTTCTTTATCGCCTGGCCGCGACACAGGCACCGTCTCAGTGCAGCGCGTCCAACACAACAGCTCCACCCGCCAGCAACTGCATCTTTAACGACGTTACAGTTGGCAACAATGCCGTTCCGGGCGAAATTGGCTTCGGCACTCCGACAGCGCAATATCAGAGTGGCGCGGGTTATGATTTGGCAACTGGGCTGGGCTCCGTGAATGTGACAAATCTTGTCAACAGCTGGAGTTCGGTGACATTTAGTCCTACGAGCACCACTCTAGCGCTAAATCCGACAACCATCGCGCACGGATCTCCTGTCGCCGTAAATGTTAGTGTGGCTCCCACGAATGGAACTGGCCTGCCCAGTGGCGATGTATCGCTACGGAATAGCGATCTGTCCCCTTCAGGTCTCAACGGCATTTTTCTCACTCTAAACGGTGGCACTGTGTCGAGTGCCGTAAACTCTCTGGAAGGTGGCACTTACCACGTCGTAGCCCATTACGCGGGAGACGCAACCTTCGCTCCTAGCGACTCCTCCCCGGTAGCAATCACGGTGTCACCGGAGGCAAGCACAACCGCGCTGTCTGTGTTCGGTGTTACCGCAAGCGGACAGACATTTCCTTACACTACTCAGTCCTACGGCTCTCCGGTATATCTGCGGGCACAAGTCGCGGGACTGTCAGGTCATGGCACGGCATCGGGGGCCGTGGATTTTCTGGACAACGATCCGACCGTGATCCCCGGGCTGGCCACCGTCGACCTTAACGCTCAGGGCACCGCCGCGACGTCAAGGGGAATATTCTTCATTCCCGCCGGCCAGCATTCACTTGTCGCCGTGTACGGCGGTGATGTCAGTTTTAACCCCAGCAATTCTCCGCCGGTAAATATGACGGTCACAAAAGCGAATACCACTACTTCCATAGCTGCCAGCAGCAACGTTATCGCCTCCAGTTCAGCGGTCACTTTAACAGCAACGATCAACACTAACAGCGGGGGGTTGGGTCCCTTAGGCTCCGTCACCTTCTTTTCTGGAGGCATTCCCATCACCAACTCTGGGAACCCCGCTGCGCTTAGCCTATTCGGAAATGGTGGCGGCAACATTCAGAACGGGACACTGCAAACTGCACACGCATTTGCGACTCTTACAACGCCCCTGGCGAACGGTCAAAACATAATCACTGCGCAATACAATGGCGATACTAACTACGCGACCTCCTCCGCCACGGCCGCTACGGTTGACGTTCAACCGGACTTCACTATGGCCTCCAGTTCGTCCTCGCTGACGGTCGCGCGCGGTAGTTCTGGAACACTAAAGCTCACGATTACGGGTGAGACCGGCTACAACGGTACCGTCAGTTTCGGTGCCGCATCGTGTTCAGACTTGCCGATCGAAAGCACGTGCAGCTTTGCGCCACCTTCGGTGACGGGCACCGGGACGACGACCCTTACCGTTACTACGACCGCTGCCCACAGCGCGGCGCTCAATGGCTTCGGATGGAAGAGCAGTTTTGGAATTTCCTTCGCTGGACTATTTTTACTCGGAGTCCCGTCCAAGCGTCGGCGACTGGCAAGCCTCGCGGCACTATTCATGTTCGCTTCACTAGTGATGATCGCTGGATGTGGAGGTGGGGGTAGCAGTGGTCACATTACGGATCCAGGAACTCCGGCGGGCTCGTTTACTGTGTCGGTCGCAGCTACTAGCGGTTCACTTACCCACTCGACGTCATTCACACTTGTCACACAGTAAAGTTATTTGCTTGCAGCCAACGTCCGCGACTTTTAATGCAATCGCTCCGGCATCGAGATCGGAGCGATTGCAGAGAACGATGACCGTGAGCTTGTCCTTCGGGAACCGCTCGATGGCCGTTTTAAAGCCCACCGTATCGCCGTAGTGCCACATGCGCGGATGGCCCTGATAACTATCTAGAAACCATCCAAAACCGTAAGAAACCGGCTTGCCTGATTGCGGATGGTATCGCCCGGACCACTTGCCCAGCGCGGCTGCGATCCATTAGTAAGCTTCAGCGGCTTCAACGCCGCACGCATTTCCGCTTCGTTGAGAAGCATGTTATGGGTCAAAGCATCATCCCACCTGGCCAGATCCTCGAGGTTAGAGTACACACCTCCATCGCCGAGAGTTGCAGAGGTCGAGCTTTGGTCGGTCTGTCCGAATTCTCTATCAGCTTTCGTATACCCGTACGCCCGATCCGGCTTCGACGTAGAGAGCTCTGCTGCGAAATGATTCAGATTTAAGAAGCCGACCCGTTATCATCGATCGAGAGTTGTCTGAGGGTTGGTTGGCGGACGAACACTTGACGGAACCGAAGGTACTGCTTGTCAATCTTGACTAAATAAACAGAGGTAGCGGTGCCAAGGACTCCAATCAGAGTTCCGGGAAGAAGTAGCTTCCTGCTCAGCGGAACCGAAGGACGCGCGGACATGGCTAGATGTGAAATGGGGTCAGAATGCGGATTTCTTTCGCACTGCGCCAAAGATGAGTCAGCTCAGCGAAGAAAAAATGGCAAAAATAGCAATTCCAGAGAAGGTGGAAACCGAGCGGTTGACATTGCGCCGCTATCGCCGCGAGGATTCCGCTGGCATCGTCGAACTTGTTCGCGACAATCGCGAACAACTCATTCGAGAATTTGCGGCGATGACCAATCTTCATAATCTCGATCAAGCGGCATCCTTCGTAAGCGAAAAGGAAAAGCAGTGGGATGAGCGGAAGACCTTTTGTTTCGGCATCTGGCAGAAGGAGCGCGGAAAGCAAATTGGGCAAATTCAAATGAAGAACGTCGCGTGGGAAATTCCTGCCGCTGAGTTGAGTTATTTCATTGATCGAGAATTCCGGCAAAAGGGTTTTGCGACTGAGAGCATCCGTGCCAATCCTGAATTTAGCGTTCCAACAATCGGGATTTCAGCGAATCCATGTGCGCGTGCTGCCTGTTAACCGTGAAAGCCTTTCGCTAGCGAGGAAGCTGGGATTCCAGGACGAAGGCCTGCACCGCAAAGCATTCCGCTGCGGTGCTGGAGAGTTGCACGACGTGCACTTCTTGTCGTTAATTGCAGAAACTAATTGGAGTTAGACAAACTCGCGGCCCATGGTTCCAGCCGGGCTCGTTGATCTCATGCGATTGTATGGAAAGATGAATTTCTTAGGCTGCAAACGAAAATAGCTTTTGGATGCTTTGGACGAGGTCTGATTCAGAACTGACCGATTTAACGCCGACCTCTACAGCTGCTTCTTCAAGGCGTGAGCTGGTGATCGCACAGAATACAACTAGAGGGACGCTGGGGGTTCCTTTCCTAACTTTTTTAGTTGCCGACAAACCACTCATTACAGGAACCGATATATTGAGAACTACCAGGTCTGGCCGCTCCTGCTTCGCCGTGTTTACCGCATCCCGATAGAGGACTGACCCGCAGACTGTCCAGTCAGCGTGCTGTTCGAAGATGCCACGCAAGCTGCACGTCACAACGACATCATTAGAAACGATCAAGATGCGCTTCATGGCTTTAATCTCAATACAACTATCATCACCACAAAGCGGCAAATCATATCTGCGTACCGAAAGCTCTCAAATTGTTTAGGCCGCTGCGATCCCGCGCTTCATGAGTTTCATGTAACTGCCCATGGATTGCGTCAACTGTGCGTCCACCTCGTCAGCAATCGTCATGACGTCGGGCAATACCAAACTGAAATCCAGTGAGTTCAGATTCTCCTGCAACGTTCCGAATATTGTCACTTGCA
>JBEEGK010000224.1:0-3115 GCA_041166845.1 Acidobacteriaceae bacterium | reverse complement strand
CGAATCGAAGATTGGTATAGATTCAGCACTTTAGCGGTTTGCCACGTACTCCTTCATCCGATTGCCGTGCCCAAGGGGTGCGAAGGTCTTGCGGCGGTTACATTCGAGAGCTATACCATCAGGATGAAGTCTTGGACTATGTTTTTTCTGTCTGCATTCGTTTCAAAGTGATGGACGAGAGAACCATGTTGGGGACTGGCCGTAGTGAAATTGCTTTCGACGCCGCCCCGCCTAGCCAGACAATCGTGCGCCTGCGGTTAATTGGCCGCATGGAAGCATGGACTTATCAATCCGATGATGTGTTGCCGACGCGGCGCAAGGCGCGGGCAATGCTCGCCTGCATAGCCGTGGCTTCGCCTCGGCCTGTTTTGCGTGGACGGCTGATTGAGCTACTTTGGAGTCGCCGTTCGCAGGAGCAGGCTCGCGGTTCTCTCCGTCAAGAGATTTACCGAGTGTTGGAGGCGCTCGCTCCTGCTGATGCGGAAGTCGTAGTCGTCACGCGGAACCACCTGAGCTTACGACCCGGTGCCGTGTGGATTGACCTGCAAGAAGTGCTAAAGGCTACCGCTACCCATCCCGACGCGCTCTCCTTACTCGAAGGTGAGCTACTTGAAGATCTCAACGGAATTGACCCGAGTTTTGATCTATGGCTCCGCCACGAACGGGAGTTGCTGCGCGATCGGGCCAGCGCCATTGCTGAATCGTGGCTGGGCGAGAACCTTGAGCCCGAGGTCACAATCCTGGCAGCGCAACGGCTGCTAAAGATCGACCAATCGCATGAGGGGGGCTGGCGCGCATTAATGCGTGCTCATGCCATACGCGGACAACGGGGCCTGGCAGTTCAAGCTTACGATCGCTGTCGTACCGTACTCGCCGAAACGCTCGATTCTATCCCTTCGGCTGAAACGCAGAAACTTCTTGGCGAGATTAAGGGATCGTCGCGTAAGCGACCGCCGCTGCACGAAATGGCGCCGCGCCCTAAGGAAATTGGCGGCAATCAGACCCAAGCCACCTTCGAGCCGAACCAATCTCCGGCACGCGGCGGAGTTCGTGTCGGTGTGCTACCGTTGCGGCACGCCGGGACGCCCGGCGACGATTCACATCTCGGCCCCGGACTGGCGGACGAGATCACCACTGCACTATCGAAGTTTCGGTGGCTGTTCGTCGTCTCGTCTAACTCACTTGCCCGATTCTCCGGCGAAAACCGTGACGATGCGCTGATCCAGCGCGATTTCGGACTGGATTTCCTATTAGACGGTTCGGTTATACGGATGGGCGGCAGTATACGCATTCATCTTCGACTACTCGACCTACGCTTGGCCAGCCGCGTTGTGTGGGCGCTTCGTTTCGACAGTTTGACGACAGACTTGCTTGAACTCCAGGATGAGATTGCCGCAAAAGTCGTGGCGCAGATCGACCCAGAAATCCTGTTAATAGAGGCTCGACGAATCGCAGCCCACCCGCCGGTGGACGCCACCGCCTATGACCTCATGCTGCGGGCAATCCACCTGATGGGAAGCATGGAGCGACGTCAGTTTGAACAAGCCGGCCAACATCTGGATGATGCAATCGCTTTGGATCCTGAGTATGCGGCGGCACATTCATGGTATGCATATTGGCACATTTTCTTATGCGGTCAGGATTGGACAGACGATCCCGGCACTGCGATGAAACGAGCAGGCGAATTGGCAGATCGTGCGGTTCGCCTCGATCCTTTTGATGCGCGTGGCCTCTCGATAAGTGGACATATTAGTTCTTTCCTGTACCACCGACTGGACGAAGCAAAGTTGTTGCACGATCGTGCTTTGTCGCTCAATTCCAACCTTCCCATAGCCTGGGCTCTTTCTGCCATCACGCTCGCCTACGCCGGTGATCCGGAAGAGGCTGAGCGGCGGAGTAACCGTTACAAGAGGCTATCGCCGCACGACCCTCATGCGTTCTTTTTCGACGGATTTTTTACAGTCATTCACTTTATGAAGCGGGACTATGAGAAAGCGGTGCAGCAAGGCCGTAAAATCGTCCAGCTCAACCCAGGATTCACTGCGACCTACAAGCCGTATTTAGCGGCATTAGGATACCTAAACCAAGCGGAGGAGATAGAGAAAATCAGGGGCGAACTACTTTCTATTGAGCCGGGATTTACCATTGAGCGTTTTCTGAAGGCAACTGCTTTAGAGCGTGAGGCCGACCGCCAGCATTACGCGGAAGGGCTGAGGCGCGCTGGAATCTCCGAGGGGGTGACCCAGCCACCTTCGCGAAAACGGATCGGTAAACATCCCCTTACAGCCACACTACTGACCTAATCTGCTCGAGGCGCTGTCCAGAGTCGGGGATCCGAGGGACGGTCGATCACGCGGCGGGCATCAAAGCGTATCTCTTCGGATCCCGTATATTTGGCCTCAAACTCGCGACAGAACCAGCATATGGTCAGAGCTGCAGCGCTCCTGCCACAAAACCTCAACCGTGGCTTCGGCAATGTGCATATGTTACCTGGATAACATTTGACAAATGTCCAACGGATGACTGATATTCCGGCTGCAAAAAAAGGAGATCCCTCATGTTCTCCTGGACGAGAGAGTTCCCTGACTGCGGCGGGGTGTCATACGAACCACGCCGAACCGGGACCGATTTTTTCGCTTTTTCGGTCCTTAGCTTGAGTTGGGCGTCCGCCTGGGCAAGGCTCAGCGGAAATCGCTTGTTTCTCGACACTGACGATAGACATAAGCGTCAAGTTGCCACCGTGGTCGGCGCTAACGCTCCATGCCTAGTGGTCATCATACCTGACGCGATATTAGATGGTGGCGTCCTGATGGGCTACGAGGATGAGGGGTGTATCGACGATGTCCCGTTCCCGTCGCTACGTGAGGCTCTGCTCGGCATTAGCCTCCTCACTGAAGCAGACATAGCCGCAGCCGATATGCATGTTGTTGCTGTCAGCGAGGCGATTGTGTGATTGGCCGAGGCGCCCCCCGTGCTTGAGCCTTCGCCTGGGCTGCCGAGCTTAGGAGGCCGGAATTACGGTAGCACGGCGTCAGGTGGTGCAGGGTAGGGTCAATTGGGCGCCACGTCTTTCAACGTGATTTGCTCAGCGACATCCGCGCCCCTGCAGCCGATC
>JBEEGK010000223.1:0-9805 GCA_041166845.1 Acidobacteriaceae bacterium | reverse complement strand
CGACTAGTCCGTTCTCTGAAAGTCCAAGCTCAGTTCATGTTGGGAAAAACAGAATTGGTTCCGATTTGTACGCTGCCATAAGCGGCCCCCGGTACCAGCAGTTGAATTACGCTATTGAAGCGCCACTGATAGGGATAGCTGAGTGCGACCCGAGTACAGAGTACTTTTCCTCCACCGGGGGTCGAAATCGCATAGGCTCGCTCGATTGTCACGGTGAAGTTCGAAGAAGCACTACAACTTCCCGAGGCCGTCCACGTCATCACCGCCGAATTGGACAGGGTGGGATTTCCCAATGCACAATCGTTCACCCTCCCTGCCTGAAGGTAGGAATCTACGACGTCCCGTATCGCCAAGATGGACGTGGGTAATGAGGAACCCGAAAGGTCGCTTGTGAGTTGACTCGCTCCAAGTGCAGCCCCTTCGCGTGCCGCATTGCTCAACTTCTGCCTTAGGTTCAGCGCACCGCTGAAGTCGTAGATTCCCACAACGAAGACCGCAAGCAGTGGCAAGGCAACCGCTAGTTCAAGGATCTGCGATGCTTCTGTGCCCTGCAGTATCTCCCGCAAACGCGGCAGCATATTTGCCGTGCCTGGTCGCCTCATAATGACTAGTCCTGGTTCTTCATTTGCACATCCGCCTTGAGCCAAACTTTTTGAAAATTCATTGAGGTAAAAGGAAAGTAAAACTGATAAGGATACTGGAAGCTTACCGATACCCCACAAATTGGCGAGCTGGCGCTCGTACTATTGCCCGCTGCGTTGTTGAGTACGACGTTCTTGCACACATAAATGTTCTTATTGGTTGTGGTGCAAGCCTGAGCCTGCGTGAGCCCGCCGCAAAACGCTGGCGAAGATGGCGTTAGCACTGAAATGTACTGTGGATCCAGACGTGAGGATTGCAAGCTGTTAAGTACCTCCGACTCTACGGAGACGGCGGAAGATTGCGAGTTGCCGCAAGTTGCACAGTCGAACGCCGCAGCCACCCGGGCTCCTTCCCGCGCCGCATGATCAATAGTCGAATAAATATTGAACACACTGCCAAACCAATAGACAGCGAATAAGAACATGAAAACCAACGGAAGCACCAGGGCCAATTCAAGGAGTTCTTGGCCGGAGTCACGAAAAAGAATAGATGCGATACCCCGCGTTAAATAGCAACCCCGCAATGTCTGCCCTTTCGTCGAGATTCTCTAAAGTCCTGCACGAATCAAGATACTCCCCAGAAGTGATGGGCGGAATAGGCAAGTACGGCAAGGGCTACCGCGACCCCGAAGGGCACTTTCACGGAATCGGGATTGTCCAGGGTCAGGTCTCTGCCTGGAAGCTGCAAAATGACCAGGCTTTTAAGCATGTGGCCCAAGTTTCCCAAAGCTTGGCGCACGCGGCGCTTTTGCACGATCATTCCAGCCGCGATGATTCCATTTACAAAGACTGAAATCAACAACACGATGATCAAATCGTGCGGACCGAGAAACCCACCCAGAGCCCCTACCAGCTTCCAGTCACCCGCCCCCAAGGCTCGAATCATCACCGGCGGCAGTAACAGCAATAACCCCAACGCGGCGCCAAGCAGGGAGGTTTTGGCACCGTCCCACCCGTAAGCGGCAGAGTTGAGGGCAATCCCGACCACCAGACCTGGGACCGTCAGCCAGTTGGGAATACGGCGGGATTTCAGATCAGTCCATCCGGCGATGGCCGAGAGTAAGGCGACAGCAATCCAGATGCTCTCTTTTAACATTGGCCTCGATACATGAGTGCGTATTACAGAAAACAACGGAATCCAGCCCTTCTCAATATAAAGAGCTAGGAAAGCTGCAGCAAAGAAAAAAGGCTCGATGCGAGATCGGGCCTTTTCGAAAATCGCCGCGGAAAAACTAGCGGGTTAAGGGATTTGGACTTCGCTGGGCAACTACCTTGCGGGCATTTTCTGCCAGTTGTTTTGCTTGCGACATGAGTTCGAGAGCTTTGACTACTTCAGGATCGCTTTCCGCCTTAATCTTCAGTCCTTCTTCCTGGCCGAAGGCGTCTACAAAAATTTCGCTCTTCAGGTTCGCGCGTACCCAGGCATTATTTTGCACGAGGTCGGCCTCAGTGTACGGGACCTTTTCGTCATCGAGAAACTTGTGGAAGTCTTGCATCACGGCGTCATCCACTTCAAAGCTTTTCGCGGGATGGTGCGTGATCACGTAATGCTTGGCAAAGTTAAAGAAGGCGTAATGTTGCAGGACAGTGTCTTGAAAGTGATTGCTCTTGACGGGCTCGATCTTGACGTCAGGGGTGATGCCGCCGCCGCCGTAGACTGTGCGACCGCTGTCAGTGAGTTTAACTTCGCGGCTGCTGGAGGTGCTGGTCTCTTCGTTTTCGCGATTGAAATAGTAGTCGTAGAGCGAAACGTTGGAATAATCGCGCTGAATCAAACGTCCGCTGGGGGTGTAGTACTTGGCGGTCGTGAGAGCGAGGCCGGTATTCTCCGAGAGCGGATAAACAGTTTGCACCAGGCCCTTGCCGAAGGTTGTCTCTCCCGCGATGAGCCCGCGATCATGATCTTGAATGGCGCCCGCAACGATTTCCGCAGCGGAGGCAGTCCCGCGATTCACCAGCACGACCAGAGGATATTCCTTGCCACCGTTGCCGTGCGTGGCAGTGTATCGCTTCTCGGCGGAATTCCGGCCGTGATGGGAAACGATGAGTTGGCCTTTGTGCAGAAACTTGTCGGCAACGCCGACACCTTCGTTGAGCAGGCCGCCGGGATTTTGCCTCAGGTCTAGAACCAGTCCTTTCAAGTCTCCCATCTGGTCCAAGGCGTCCCCGACTTCGTGCTCGGTAGTCTCGTTGAATCCTGAGACGTGGATATATCCGACGCCGGGCTTGATCAGGAAATGCAGATCCACGCTATAGCGGGGAATCTCGTCACGTACGACGGCGAAATCCAGGGGCTTGTCCGCTCCCTCGCGCAGCATGGTGATGTGGACGGTGGTGCCCTTGGGTCCCTTGAGCAGGTCAGCTACGTCGCCGGTGCTCATGTTGTCAGTGGGCTTGCCATCCACAGCAACGATGATGTCTCCGGGACGGATGCCAGCACGGTACGCTGGAGTGCCGACGAACGGGGCGATCACGATCACTTTATTGTTGCGAGGGCCGACGGTCATGCCGACGCCGTAGTATTTGCCGCGTTGGTCTTCACGCAGAAGCGCGTAAGACTTCGGATCAAAGAAATTGGAGTGCGGATCGAGCACGTGCAGCATGCCCGGAATCGCGCCGTTGTAGATGGCTTTATCAGGATTTACCGGCTCGGCGTAGTTCTGCTCGATAACGTCGTAGACGTCTGCAAACTGATGCAGGCTTTGGCGAACGTCCGATTCGCTGTCACCACTGGTTGCCGGATTCTTCTGGGCAAAAAGCACTCCCAGAAATCCGCAAATCGCCAAAAAAAAGACCACAACAAAGAGGGAGCGACGAGAACTTCGAGCCATCATCTGTTTCCTTCGGTTCGGACGTTGGAGAAGGCCCGGACACCGCATTTTTCAAAGTATAACATGTGAAACCACCTCTATTTAGACGTCCTGACCCCTCAAATAGTTACTAAAAAGCTCTCTAACAATCGCACATAAGTCACAGACACGCCGATTTCAGCTCGGACGGAATCGTTTTCCTGACGACACGCGGGCTTGGCTGCATTGCCGCGGACCTCCGTGGCAGTTATCATGAACGGGATGAGTTTCTCGGAGACCATTTTCCTGTTCCTGCTGGCCCTGCTGGTTTTCGGACCCAAGAAGCTGCCTGAAATTGGCCGGCAAATCGGGAAACTGCTGAACGAGTTTCGGCGGGCGTCCAACGAATTCAGGTCGCAAATCGAGGCCGAAATCTCGCAGGCGGAGATGAAGGACCGACAAATACTGCCTCCTGCGGAAGCTCCCTCAGGCGTGGTAGCAACGTTGCCATTTTCTCCTGAACCTAAGGACGTCGAAGCACTTCCTCCGGCTACCATCGTGACAACATCGGAGGCGGCTCCGGGATCTTTTTCCGAAACTACATCCGATGTTGCCTCATCCGACACTGAGGTTATCCACCTCAATGTTGCCGGTCAGCCCTCTCACGAAACAGCCCACGATGAGATGACGGACAAGGCCTCGCATGTCTGAGGCCGCTGCCGATCTGCACTCGCCCGAACCGACAGAAGAGGCCATGCCGGCGATGGGGTTCCTGGAGCATCTCGAAGAGTTGCGCAAGCGGCTCTTTTACTCCATCCTCGCGATCGTGATCGGATTTTTTGCCTGCTGGAATTACGCCGGCAAAATCTTCGATCTCATGCAGCGTCCGATCATGGAAGCCCTAAAGCGCAATGGACTTCCCGGCGACCGCCTGGTTTATTTGAATCCTACTGAGCCCTTCAACCTTTTTCTGAAGATTGGATTGCTGGCTGGGATTTTTGTTGCGTCCCCGTTCGTTCTTTACCAAGTGTGGCTTTTCATTTCGCCTGGACTCTACCGGAACGAAAAACGCTATGTATTTCCGTTCATGTTTTCGACGATTGGATTGTTTCTGGCTGGAGGGTACTTCGGCTACCGGTTGGTGTATCCAGCGGCGCTCGATTTTTTGATTGGATACGGCAAGCAATTTCAGCCGATGATTACCATCGGCGAATACACCAGTCTGTTCATGACCGTGATTCTTGGACTCGGCGTAGTTTTCGAGATGCCGATATTGGTGTTCTTTCTGGCACTCATGGGGGTTGTGAGTGCCGGGTGGATGTGGCGAAATATCCGGTATTCAGTCCTCGTTATTTTTATAATCGCGGCGATCATCACTCCGACCGCCGATATTCTAAATATGTGCATCTTCGCTGCCCCCATGGTTGGACTGTATCTATTCAGCATTGGCATCGCCTGGATAGTTCATCCTAAGCAGCGAAACGCGCGATTGTCGCGCAAGACCAAGTAGTGCGAATGTTCCGCGTGAGGAGAGCTGAAATTTCACGACCGTGCAAAATATTTGTCGGGCTCTGCCTGTGCCTGGTGCTGATTTTCCCAGCTTGCGCTCAGAAGACGCCAGGCGCTGGCGCGCCCACTGCCTCCTCGCAATCTGAAGCAGTCAATTCCGCGATGCCGGATGACGGGCCCAGTTCCGCGCCATCCATCAATTCATCACGCGCCATGCAGTTTGTGAAGGATATCGTCGCCTTTGGACCGCGTCCGATTGGTAGCGCGAATCACAAGAGGGTCGAAGCATATCTTGCTTCCCGTCTGAAGGGTGATCAAGTGGAAGACGATGTGTTCACCGCGGATACGCCTGAAGGCAAGTTTCCGGTCCACAACATCATTGCGAAATTTCCAGGCACACGCGATGGCATCATCGTGATCGCAAGCCACTACGATACGAATTATCCCCTGCGCAACACCAGCTTTGTTGGGGCAAATGACGGAGTGTCCTCGAGCGCGCTGTTACTCGAGTTCGCAAACCAGTTGCGAGGAAAGAAGCGCCAAGGTTACAGCGTATGGCTGGTCTGGGATGACGCGGAAGAAGCCGTAAAACAGTGGTCGGAGACGGATAGTCTTTACGGCATACGGCATCTGGCGGAAAAATGGCAACAGGACGGCACCCTAAAAAAGATCAAGGCTTTCCTGCTGGCGGACATGATAGGAGACGCCGATCTGAATATTGAGCGCGACCAGAACTCGACTCCATGGCTGGAAGATTTAGTGTACAAAGCCGCCGAACGTCGCGGATACCAGTCGCACTTTTTTGCGCGCACTGACGCCATCAACGACGATCACTTACCATTCATGAAGCTCGGCGTTCCTTGCGCTGATCTCATTGACTTGAATTATGGATACAACAATGTCTTCTGGCATACCCCCGAAGATACGGTTGACAAGCTAAGCCCCAAGAGTCTTGAAATTGCGGGAAATGTGATCCTGGAGACGGTATACATGCTGGACAAGAAACCGTAGCGCTTTCCAGATTTTATTTAGCCGCTCCCCGCTAGCACATCACGCACTGTTTCCGTATCCTCTACACTCCATCATTATGCAAGTCGTCAAAGGAGAAGATTGAACCAACTGCGGGTGTGGGTTTATTTCAATGTCTTCGTTCTGACGTTGCTGGCCGCCGACCTGATAATTTTCCATCGCCGGAGCACCAAGACGACCAACGTCAAGGAAGCGCTGACATGGAGCGCCGGATGGATCGGTCTGGCCGCGGCATTTGCAGTCCTGCTGTTTTTTTGGCAAGGACAGAAAACCACCCTGGAGTTTGTTACCGGCTATGTAATCGAGCTCTCTCTGAGCGTGGACAATCTCTTTGTTTTCCTTCTGATATTCCGTTATTTCAAAGTCTTCGGAGCACACCAGCACAAGGTGTTGTTCTGGGGAATTTTAGGCGCGCTCGTGCTGCGCGGACTTTTCATAATTCTGGGCGTAGGGCTGATCCACCGCTTTCACTGGATCACTTATGTATTCGGCGGGCTGCTTGTTTACAGCGGCGCCAAGCTCTTCCGCAACCAGCATCTTGCCATTGATATTGAAAAAAATCCTCTGCTAAAAGTTTTTCGCAAAGTGTTTCCTGTCACGGAGAATTACCAGGGAAACAATTTTTTTGTGCGGAAACCGAAATTTCTGGTAACTCCGCTATTTCTGGTGTTGCTGGTTGTCGAAACTACTGATTTGCTCTTTGCGGTGGATTCGATTCCGGCAATCCTCGCCATTACTTTGAATTCCTTCGTGGTTTACTCCTCCAATGTGTTTGCCATGCTGGGTCTTCGCTCCATGTACTTCGCGTTGGCGGGCCTGCTGGATCGTTTTCGCTACCTGCATTATGGATTGTCCCTGGTGTTGATATCCATCGGCGCCAAAATGCTACTGGCCAAATACTACGAAGTGCCGACCGCATTAGCTCTGGGAGTTGTTGCTGCAATTTTGTCCGTGGCAGTGATTGCATCCCAACTGCATGCTGAACCGGCGAAATCCTAGGACGCCTATCGAATCCTGGGCGCGACATCGCGTACGTTATGATGGGATTGCATGCCTTCCATTGCGGCTCGCGCTCCGACAATTGTAAAAATCAGCCTCGCGCCGCGTCCGTATGAAGCCGTGATCCAGCACGGAATATTGCGGCAGGCGGGGGCCAGGTTCGCGGAGCTTTACGGCGAGCAGCGGCCAGCGTTTGTGGTCACGACGCCTCCTGTCCGCCGCCGTTGGGGCAAGTGGCTTGCTGAGTCATTCGCCACCGCCCGCCTCTCCGTAAAATTTGTCGAAATGCCGGACGGGGAACGCTACAAGAAACTTGCCACCGTGGAAGATTTGGCGGAAAAGCTCATTCATGCCGGAGCCGACCGCAATGCTGTGGTCATCGCCTTCGGCGGCGGGGTTGTGGGCGATAGTGCCGGGCTGCTGGCTTCGCTCTACATGAGAGGGGTCGAATTTCTCCAGATACCAACCACGGTGCTGGCCCAAGTGGACGCTTCCATCGGAGGGAAAACCGGAGTCAATCTGCGCTCTGGCAAGAATTTGGTAGGCACATTCAACCAGCCCAGAGCCGTATGGATTGATCCCGGAGTGCTGTCTACGTTGCCCGATCGCGAATTTCAGGCGGGACTTTACGAGTCGCTTAAGTGTGGGGTGATTGGAAATCCGGAGTTGTTTGCGCTGCTTCAGAAGATGCGCCCCAGGGAACTTCGCAAAGATCACGCAAAGTTGGAATGGGTGATAGCCGAGTCAGTGAGGTTGAAAGCTGAACTGGTTTCAGCGGACGAGCGTGAAAGCAATGTCCGTCGCTTTCTAAATTTCGGGCACACCATCGGACACGCTTTGGAATCACTGACCGAGTACCGGCACTTTCTTCATGGGGAGGCAGTGGCGTGGGGAATGATTGCCGCCAGCGACATTGCGGCATCGTTAAAATATTTTTCGAGCGCTGACGCGGACCGGGTCGCAGCCGCTGTTCAGGCCATGGGGCCGCTTCCCGCAGTGAACGTGCGAAGCCGGGACGTATTGCGGATTCTGCAGACCGACAAGAAGACCAGCTACGGTGTTGTCCATTTCGTTCTTCCAAGAGAAATTGGGAGAGTCGAAGTCGTGAAAGATGTTCCGGAAAGAGTGGTTATAGAGGCGGTGGATGGCTTGCGCCGGATGTCGGCGCAAGACTGATCTTCGAGCGACGGAAATCCCCTGATTTGATGCCAGCAAAGAATCCATCTCAAGTCGTGATAGGTGCGACTCCCGAGGGAGCGGTCGATCCGCAGACATCCGCGCGCGCGATTCGCGAGATGTTTACTGCGATCGCTCCCCGTTACGATCTCTTGAACCATGTGCTCTCGATGAATGTGGACCGCCTGTGGTGGAACCGCACGGCGCGCCAGTTCAAGCACATTCTCAGAAAATCGAATACGCGCGTGCTCGACCTGTGTTGCGGCACGGGGGACATGACGTTTGCCTTGCTGCGAATGGCAGGGACGTTTCCAACAGAAATACTGGGGGCGGATTTTTCTCATGCCATGCTACAGCGGGCAGGCGCGAAATCGAAGGGCTTGCGGATGCGCTGGATCGAGGCCGATGCGCTGAATATGCCGTTTCCGGACTCAAGCTTCGATCTCATTACTTCTGCTTTTGGATTTCGCAACCTATCCGATTACGACGCGGGTTTGCGTGAAATCCTGCGTGCGTTACGATCCGAAGGCGAGTGCGGAATCCTGGATTTTGGCGAGCCTGGCGGCATAATCGGTAGCTTCTATCGCCTCTACTTCAAGCATGTGCTTCCAGTTGTTGGGACGATAGTTTCGGGCGTCAAGGGACCTTACTCTTATTTGCCGGCGTCCGTACAACGGTTTCCGCCGCCAGAAGAAATGCTGCAGCGGATGCGCAACGCGGGGTTCAGAGAAGTATCTTGGATCCCTTACACCTTCGGAATTGCTGGATTGTATCGTGGAAAGAAATGAACCGGAGCGTCTCAGTTGCTTGCCTGACCTATTCAGCGTTTGCAGGCACATTCGGCTGGAAGCAATCGGCAAAAGCGTCGGCCACCGTGAACCGCATTACATCTTCGTAATCCGTGCCTAGGAACTTTTGCAAGCGGCTCGTATTCACAAGATATTCGCCAGTCATGTAGGGCAGGGCTTCCGGAGGAATTGCCGATATGCCGGATTTCCACATGAACATCAAAATCAGCCGCAACGCCCATTTCCCTGGAACGCGATAGAGCTTGGCTTTTGCGATGTCAAGACAGCGGGAGACGTTTAGCGGATCCCCGCGCCCTCCGACGTTCAGTATAGTAAGCCGTTGCGATTCCGGATCAGTCCGGCGGAGAATGTTGACAATCAGGCGGCTGACATCGTCCACATGGACGAACTGGAAACGATGCTCAAGGTATTTTTTTCCAATCGGAAGCAGGCAGGGAAGCCGCTTGCCCCGCCGGGCCAACTTTTCCGCCCATTTGCCTTTTCCGTTAGGAACTCCACGGAAAACTCCGATGAAATAATTCTTCATGGTCGCTCCCGCAAAAATGTGCGGGCGAAGCATATACGCACTGCACCCGCGCAGCGAGGGCGCGCGCAATTGCACGACCTTATCGGCCTCCATTTTATGGATCGAGTAAGGCAAAGTGTGACCACCTAACGGGAAATCTTCGGTCACAAATTCCGGAAGGTCCGAGCCATAAGCAGAAACGCTGCTCAAAAAAATAAACTTCTGGACCACGGTCTGATTACGATTCGCCTCGGTGATCGCTTCCATGACCCTAGCTGTGCCAGCGACGTTGATCTGCCACATGCGATCCAAGTCGAGGATGCCTGCCCGCACCGGATCCACTACGAA
>JBEEGK010000222.1:0-7395 GCA_041166845.1 Acidobacteriaceae bacterium | reverse complement strand
ATATTTCGTCTTGAGCTGTGGCTATCCCGGAGACAGGCTTCGCGCTGCAACTCTCCGATAAACCTGCTATCGCAAAAATTCCCAGAAAACCGAGCGAACACGAAAGGCGAAGAAAGGATTTAATTATCTCGCGCTGCATCGCGGCCTCGGTGGCGGCTTTTGAGCGCCTGATAGAGCTTCATCTCCCGCTCCGCGTCTTGGGCGCGCGCATCCCGGCGATAAGCGAGCGCCAGTTGGTAATGCATGTAGTCGCTGTCAGGACTCAGCCGCGCTCCAGCTTCAAGGTTTGCGATGGCATTCCGCGCGTCGCCTCCCTCCAACTGCATTTTGCCAAGTTGATAGTAGGCCTCTCCATGTTTCGGATTCTGATGAATGACTTCTTGCAGCAGGGGAAGCGCTTCCTGCTGCCGCTGCATTTGGATAAGTGCATAAGCCAGGTGATACTTGCTATTCACGTCCGACGGATCCAGTTTGAGGGCAGCTCGCAGTTCTTGTTCGGCTTTGGCCGGATCTCCGTTGCGGATCAACGCCAATCCGGTGAGGAAATGCGTCCGTTCCTGGTTGGGATCAATCGCTAGCGCACTGCGGTATTCATCCAGTGCCTCGGCGTATTGTCCCTGGTCCGCAAAGGCCTGGCCCAGCAGGGCATGCACATCAGCGGAATTCGGATCGGCCTTCTCCAGCGCTCGCAAACGAGCTATCCCTTCGTTATAAGATCCGGTTTTCACCTGCGAAACCGCGTACGCATACGAGAGTCCGGGATCGCTGTCTACTTCTTGCTGTATTAGTTGCAGGACTTCGAGTACTTTTTGGTAATTTTGCACGCCGAAGAGCGAGAGGCCCAGCGCGGCACGGGCCCGCAGATCGTCCGGATGCTGCTCAAGATGCTTGCCCAAGGGAACGACAGCGCGCGGATATTCATTGGCGTAAAACGCAGCCATTCCGAGATTGCGATCCAGAGTCTCGAGTGACGGATTCCACTCGCCAGCCTTCGCGAAATAGTCCATGGCAGAGGAATAATCCTTTTTGCCTGCCGCGATCACTCCCAGGTTGTTGTAACTGTCTGCGATGGCCGGCTTGAGCTCTTCGCTGAAAGCATCGACCTTTTTTAGCTCATCCGGCGAAACACTTGGCTTGGGCAATGGCGCCGACTTGTCATCCATCGCGGGCGCATCCGCTGTCCCTCTAATGCCACGTTGGTCCGGACGCGGCTTGTCGCGCAGCTCGGCCGAATTCTGAAGTTCTTTTTTGCCTTCTTCTTCGCGTCCGGTCTGCAATAGAAGTCTGCCTAGGCCGTAGTGAGCACGATTGATCTGATATCCGTTGCGCGAAGGATCTTTCGTCAGCAGGATCGCGCGGCGAAATGTCTTTTCCGCCTCGGCAAGACGACCTGCGTCAACATAGAGCTGTCCCAGACTGATTAAAGGATCAGGATTTTCGGAATCAAGTTCCGCCGCCCTGCCGAGTTCCCCCTCGGCTTGCTTCGAGTCCCGCCGCTTCAGCGCAATGTAGCCCAGCATGTAATGAGTGCGCGCATCCTGAGAATTTACTTTCAGCTCTGCCTCGAGCTCTGGCACCGCTTCCACAAATCCGGAGTCGCCGTCGCGTTCCAGGTACGCCATAGCGAGAAGATAGTGTGCCACCTTGATCTTGGCATCTTTTGTGATGGCCTTTTTAAGCTCAGCAACTGCCTGGTCGAGGAAATCACCTTCCCGGTAGGCGCGTCCTAACAGGACGTGCAGTTGCGCTGTATCACCAAGTCCAAGCACCATCTCGTTGAAAAGCACTGTTGCACGGTTCAAATCGTTGAGCTTGATGTAAGTCATTCCCAGCAGATATCCAACTTCGAACTTCGGGTCTGCCACTACGGCTTTTTCCAGATGCTCTTTGGCGCCCTCATAATTTTGTTGCTGAAACAGCGCGCTTCCCAGCATGTATTGCGCATGCGCATTGTCGGGAGCCAGCCGGACTGCCGCCTCAGCAAGCGTTTGCGCTTCTTTTGGATTTTCCTCCTGCAACCGAAGCGCGGCATAGTCGAGGTTAACGTCCGCATTCTCCGGAGCCAACTTCACAGCTTCGGCGAACAGACTGTTGGCATGATCGAACTCTCCAGCGTGTGAATTCGCATTGGCAATCTGACGCAACGCCTCCGCGAGAAATACTCTGTATTCTGCCGCCGCCTGGTCCTGGTCACCACTTAGCTGGAAGGTGCGTCCCGCATCGTAATGCTGTTGAAGAGTATTTTCAGGAGTAGCCGTGAGAGCCGGTTTATCGGTACGTGGCTTGGGGCGACTTTGCGCAGCAGTCACTGCCCCGAGAGACACGACACACATTAGGAAAAACGCGAAGAGGGAAGGACTGCAAGACATTCGGAAGAGATTTACAGCAGAGCAACTGCGGGAGGAACCCATTTGTACTGTATTAAAGGTGCGAGGCTTGACCGAAGTCAAGCCTCGCTCGGGAAGTCACATTGTTTAGAACGTGAGTTTCAGACCGTACTGAATCTCGCGTGGTCCTTTGTCTTTATTAGCTACGCCGTAGGTCGGATTCGGCGTGTATGAGCAAACCACATTGCCACATACGGTCGCCCCTGGGTTGACGTCAATAGTATTGTTTACGAATGTAGCTCCCTGCGCATTCCCAAGGAACTGAACGTGGTTGAAGATGTTGAAGAAGTCCATGCGGAACTGCACTGTTACGCGCTCCCCCGCTTTGAAGTTCTTGGCAACTCCGAGGTCAGTGTTGGCTATCGGTGGTCCGGCACAATCGCCAACGCTTGCGTTACCTGTCGGTGAGCCGAGCACATAACCGACCAGGGTGTAGCGATTCGGGTTCAGCCATTGGTTCTTGGGACCGAAGTGTGCACGGCAAGACTGGCCAGGCACAAGGTTCGGCCTCAGGTTGTCCTGACTGCCCCCGTCCCCATTGAGCCCGCCGGGTGCACCCACTGCGGCCCGGGCACCGTAGGTGGTCATCGAAGGGCCACTCGCATATCCCAGGATTGCCGACGCTTGCCAGCCCCCTAGAGTTGTGCGCAGAAAGCCATTCTGTCCCGACATGGTTGGGGCGTTGTAGACAATGTTCCCTGTGAAGATGTGCGGGCGGTTAATCGAACTTGGCCCATAGTTAAGACCTGGATGCGCCGGGTCCACCAACAGGCTGCCTTGGTTTACGTTGCCGCTGTTAGTGATGTCAGTGTCCGACAGAGATTTGCTGAAGGTGTAGGCGAACTGGGCGTCCACAGCCTTTAAGCGGGTCCGGAACAGCGCCTGCAATGCGTGGTAGTTGGATCCCCCGCCCCAGAAAGCTCGATTAATGCTTCCCCAAATGCCTGCACCGAAAGGACGCAGAGCGTTGCTATTGGAGAGCGCAAATGCTTGCCGGCTTCCCGCAGGCACCAAGTTGGCGTCAGTGTAGTTCAGGATATGCAGGCCTCGATTTCCCACATAAGCCAGTTCCACTTTCGTGGCGCGGAAAACTTCCTGCTCAACGGTAAGGTTCCATTGCCAAGTATTAGGAAGAATATTTCCAGAATCTTGACTGAAACCTGGAGTTCCGGAAGCCGAAAGAGTTCCCGCAGTTGGTGGAGTATCAAACGTCCGGTTATAGCCAGCGGATAATGAGAATGGCGGGTTGGTAGCCAACTGAAGCGTGTTATTCAGCCGTTCCCGCTGAAAGAATTGTCCCACGCCTGCGCGGATTGACGTCTTGCCGTCTCCTCGAGGATCCCATGCGAGTCCGAAGCGAGGCGCGATTGCGTGATTGTTCTGATCTTTGAGAGCGCGATTCTGACCTTGGCTACCGCCCAAAAAGCCTGCGGGACCACAAAAGTTCTTGCCCGGGGCAAAAACAAGGCCGTTGCAAGGATCGTTTCCCAAGGCTGGATTATAACGACTGGGCTCGAAGTTCGCGATTTTATCGGGTCCGCTATACGGCATCCGCAATAACGACCAGCGGAAACCATATTCGAACGTTAAGTTCCTTCGAACCTTCCAGGTATCGCCAAAGTATGGTTCGATATCGTGCCACCGAATCTGAGAGTAGGGATTGGTCTGAGACTCGCCGCCACCCCACTGCACTTGGTCCCATAGCATATTGAACGCGCCGTTGCCAGTTTGCGTGCCTGGGATGCCCCAATAGAACGCATTCTCCTGTGACTCGTTATTTACCAATTCGTTCTTTTGATTGTTACTGATCAAGAATCCGACTTTGAACGAGTGGTTGCCGATAGACTTCGAAAAGTCATCTTTGAGCACGTAGAGTTGCTCGTTGTTGTGCCAAGGCGCCTGTGTCCACAAGTTGTCGCCAGTGGCGCAATCAGGTCCGCAGCCACCCCAGAAACCGGGGTAGCCGATCTTGCTTCCCGCGTTCTTCTGTGAAAACGGATAATAGGTGGGCGCGAGCTGGTTAATGGTGTCATTGAGCCCAGGAGTAAGGCCGCCTCGTGTAACACTGATTCGGTTCGCAGAGTACGAAATCTGGAAGTCATTTACGGCAGTACTTCCAAACAGCTTGGTCAGCTTAATCGTGGCCTGATAGCCAGGCTGAGCCCAGTTGCTTTCGATGGATGGATACTGATCCTCACCCCAGAAACCGAGAGTGCTTGGGAATGGTTGGGTCCAGTGGTCCTGCGTAAAACGCCCCAGAACGCTCCATGTGCTTCCAAGCTTCCAATCTACTCTGACGTTTTCTTCCCGCCAACGAATCGGCGCGGCCAATGAAAGTGCCCAGTTTTTGCAATTCACCGGATTAGCCACGTTCGGATCTGGCAACATGGAGAGATACGCTTGCCCTCCGGCTGAAAGACCGCCTACGGGGACTTGAGAAATATTGGTAACCGGAACGCCGCCAATCGTGGGTTGGGGGTCACAAGTGTTGCCGCTGTTGTCAACCTGTCCGGGACGGCCCACACTGAAATCGCCCTGCTTTTCGAGCGCTGTCGGAACGTCGCCGCTTCGGGCTGCGCCCCGCTGTTCGTGGTTCCATTCCTGAGACCAGAAGAAAAATAGTCTGTCTTTGACGATCGGGCCGCCGATGTTGTAGCCCCAGTCATTGCGGCGCAAAACGTCTTTCTTAATTCCGTTTAGCGTGTTGAAGTAATCCGTGGCATTCAGTTTGTCATTCCGGCCGTCGTAGAACGCGCCTCCGTGGAGGCTGTTGGATCCGCTTCGCGTCACGAGGCTGATGATTGCGCCCATGGCCTGACCATATTCCGGTCCATAACTGTTGCGCAGGATCTTAAATTCCTGAATGGCGTCAATCGAGGGATAAACCAGAATGGTGCGGTTCGATCCGATGTCATTATTATTGACGCCGTCCACCAGAACGATATTGCCTGTGGTGTTGTTGCCGTTGACCGAGAAATCAACGCCCGCCTGTAGTCCTTTGTTCTTGGTATCGAAGTTAGATGCGGGCGAAACGCCGGGCATCAATTGCGTCAATTGTGCGAAGCTCCGACCATTGAGCGGCAACTGCTGCACTTCATTGCCTTCGATCACGTTTCCGACTGCGCCGGTCGAAGTTTCGACCTGAATCTCGCCCGCTTCAACCGTGATCTGCTCATTGACGTTTCCTACCGACAGTTGTGCGTTGACAGTGGCAACGCTGGAAACGTTAAGTACCACGCCCTTGCTGACATATTCCTTAAAATTGGCTTGCTTGATGGTTACCGTGTACGTGCCAGGATTCAGCTCAACGGCTACGAACTCGCCGGATTGGTTTGTCTTAACCACGCGTTCTTCGCCAGTCGCGTCATTCTTAATTGTGACTTGAGCGTCAGGGACGACGGCACCCGAGTTGTCGGTGACCACGCCGCGAATTTCGCCGGTGAATTTCTGCGCCGAAAGTGGCAGCGACAGTAAAAGACAGAGAAACACAACCACCGTGAGACGAGTACGCATTCCGATGCCCCCGCAGCCTTCTGAATTTTGAGAAGAAGCTAGTTCTAGTACAAACCTATTACGACCGCACCACATTTAGAACCTGTAATAAGTCGTTGTCAAGAGAAAAAACGTTATTGTTGTGGATTTTTGGGACCGGATGGAAATTGTGGGCAACCTCGTGTGTCGACAGGTGAAGAGGATAAAGACCGGCGCTCCCATTTGTTCGATGGATGACGGCGTTGCGTTTTGGGGCGATTTCTACGGCGAGATCGTAGCCGGAGTCGCACACTTGCAATCGGTAGGAATGATTCTTCCGTCACCACCGATTGGTGGCGTGCAAGCCTCTGTGGAAGCACTGACTCTCAAGGGATCATTGGAAGTCTTATGAAGTCTTAATCTCTAATCTTTTCGATTCTCACTGCTGCTTATAGATTTTGCCATCCTTCATAACGAATGAGACTTTTTCCAGCAAGCTCACGTCCTGCAGAGGATTGCCTTTTACCGCAACCATATCGGCGTACTTGCCAGGCCTGATAGAACCAATCTCTTTGCTTCGGCCCAGTAGAGCCGCTGCGGTTGAGGTGGCGGACTGAATCGCCTGCATCGCGGTCATCCCATACTTGACCATCATGGAAAACTGTTTCGCAGCCGTGCCGTAGGGACAAACGCCCGCGTCGGTTCCGAAAGACATTTTGACTCCCGCCTTTAGCGCTTTGCGGAAGTTCTGACGCTGAGCTTCGCCCAACTCCTGATCGTGTGCGAGGAAATCTTTCGGCATGCTTCCTTTTTTTCCATCTTCCTGAATGCACTCTTCATCGTAGATATCCATATCGAGGTAGGTGCCGTGCTGCTTGGCGAGAGCAATGCCTTCGTCGTCAATCAGAGTGGCATGCTCGACGGACGCCACGCCAGCCTCAATCGCATTTTTGATTCCTTCTGGGCCATGGGCGTGGGCCTCGACTCTCAATCCGAAGTGACTAGCCTCGTCCACAGCAGCTTTCAATTCTTCGAGTGTAAATTCCTGGGAGTGCGGATTGCTGCTATGGGTGAGCACTGCTCCTGTGGATAGGACCTTGATATGATCAGCGCCGTCATGGGCAAGAAGGCGGACTTTCTGACGGACTTCCCATGGGCTGTTGGCTTCTCCAAAACGAAGGTCCAATGGCAATTCGATGTCGGGAGCCAACCCGGTCATCGCCCCGGCGCCGCCGGTGATCGTGATGTAGGCGCCAGCCACGTACATTCTCGGTCCAACGATGTCGCCGCGGTTGATGGCGTCTCGTAGAGCTACGTCATTCAGGGCTCGATAAACGCCGACGTCGCGGACAGTTGTAAACCCGGATTCCAGGGTAACTCGCGCATTGGGCACGGACTCGAGTGCCAGTTGCGACGCGCTTTTCGTAAGTTGGATAAGAGGCTCGCCGCCGCCGTAGGCACCGTCGGCCAGATGAGTGTGGCAATCAATGAGTCCGGGCAATACCGTCATATCAGAAAGGTCAACTAACTTCGCGTC
>JBEEGK010000221.1:0-11173 GCA_041166845.1 Acidobacteriaceae bacterium | reverse complement strand
CAGGTGATGTATTGGGAGCCGGCGAAGTACGTTGCGAAGATGCGTGCGATACGGACTGACAACCACACATTGATTCTGAAAACGAATATGGATCCCGCCGGACATGGCGGCGCTTCGGGAAGATATGACCGTCTGAAGGAAGCAGCATTTGACTATGCGTACTTCCTTACCCAGATGGGGATTCAAAACTGAGGTTAACTAAGATCGCTAAAAGCTGATCTTCAGAATGTGCCCTTCGTTTCCGACCAGCCACCCAGCCTCGGGATTCGCGAAGGCCACTGCCCAGAAGCCGCTGACGCCTGGCAATTTGAACCAGGTATTTCCCTCGTCAGGAGTCCACGCAGCTCCGCCGGTGTTGGCTGTAACAACGACGGCGTGCGGAAGCTCGAGGTTGTCATCATCATCTTTGTCACGATCATTTATCCCGCGCACATAAGCAAGGCCAAAAATAGCGCCAGTCACTGGAGGCTGGTTCGTAAGCGTCCAAGTTTTACCACCGTCGCTGGAAGTTGCAGTTGCAGCGTCGTCTGAGTCGCCAGGGTCGAGATCTCCGCCGCCCACGATTCCGTGCCAGGCATCGCGGAACGCCACGCTGAATCCGCCGGAACTTGGTGAGCTCTCGAGCGGAGTGTCATACGCGTTCCAGGTGTCGCCGCCGTCTCGCGTTGCCAGAATTCGCGCGACTGGTGAGCCGCCTGTGGTAATCCATGCATTCTCTTTACCTTGGGTTGCGACGCAGGTGCCGCTGGAAGCGAACGACGCTTCGCCGGGGAGCGCTGGCGGCAAGTTGCTGCTGATGTCTTTCCACGTTTTTCCGTTGGTAGTGCGGAGATCGGGGAATTGTCCGTTGACCGAGTCACTGTGCGCGATACCGCGCTTGGGGGTCCAAAACGCGAAGCAGTCGTAGAATGCGCTCGGATTTTCGTTCTGGAATTGCAGTGTCCAACTCGCACCTCCGTCCGTCGTTTTGTAAATTCGAAAATCCATGGGATTCGCTCCGATGGACATCAGATACGCAACCTCTTGGCTTACGCCTTGCACATCGCGAAACTGGAGAGCTTCGGCGCCGGGAACTACCCCGGCTTTCCAGGTTTTCCCGCCATCAGTAGTCAAAAGAAAAGTTCCGCCGCGACCGGATGCCCAGACCACGTGCGAGTTCACCGGGCTCACGGCTATCAGTCCCTGGTTGGTGCCGCTATTTTGCCGCGTAAGTTTTGGTTGATGAGTTTTCCCTTCTTGTGCGAAGCCGAAGGTGGCAAAAGCGACTGTCAATAAGATGGCTAGCAAACGTTTGAACATAACGAGGTCTCCTGAGAATCAATGGCTGGCAGTGTAGGCGCGCCCGCCAGCGGTGTCAAATTATTAGTGGCGGAAGACGTCAGCCAGACTCCTTGTCTGACAAGCCATTCGCCGAATGACGCCACTCATATTAGACTAGATACAGGCGAGCGCAGAGATTCGCCAACCCGTAAGGAGAGTACATGTCGCAGAATCACGGAGTCACAAAACCACATCGTCGTCAAAAAGGCGCCAAGCGCAAAGATTTTACCAGGGAGACAATGGTGCAATTGCGTTCCACGGAAAAATCCTCACTCGCCGCCCAACGGGAAAAAGAACTGTCCCGCTCACAGTCCGCTGGCAGCTAAAAGCTGCAATCTATCCGTCCCTACTCGCTCACTGTGCCCGTCTCAGTTTTGATCGCCACCACCATGCTTGTGGCGGCAAAGCTTGCAGAAGGTTGCAGGCAGGCTGTTGTCCACGTGATGACGCACCGGCTTCAAGGTTTTCAAGTACGCAAAAATATCTGCAAGATCAGCGTCAGTCATGCCGCGATAGGTGCTCCAGGGCATGATCTGATTCAGCTTCCGCGCACCCACGAACCCGGTGCGTAAAACCTGAATGAATCGCTTCTCGTCGTAGTAAGGAATCCCCGAAGGGTCGGGAGTAATGTTAGCGGACGCAGCATTGCCCCAATCTCCGGTGAAGACCTTGCCCCCCGAGAAGTCCATGCCGGGAATGGTGCCGTTGTGATCACCAGGACTATGGCATTCCGCACATACGGCGATCTTCACCAGGTAGGCGCCTCGCTGTGCAGGGGTTGAGCGATCGGGCTCAGAAACCGGCTCGGTTATAGGCGTCGGGACAGTGCGAATCAGCAGATTAACGGGAAAATCCAACTTGGTTGGTGGTTGGAAATGCTGGGTGGCCGGGATGGACCGCAGATAGACAATGATAGATGCCAGGTCTTCGTCCGACAGGGAGCGATAACTCGTGAACGGCATCATGGGAAACAATGCGCGCCCGTCATGACCAATGCCTTCCCGGATGGCGCGCGCGAGTTGATCATCACTCCATCTTGCTACGCCGGTTTCCGGATCGGGCGTCAAGTTTGGCGCGCACACAGTTCCTGGCATTCCGGGGTCATCTATGCGCGAGCCAGCCAGCAGAGTGCCGGGCAGAACCGGATTGTCGTGTTTTGTGAAATCGCGAACAGAGTGACAGACGGCGCATCCGGAAACGTTTTGCACCAGATATTCGCCGCGAGCGCGTCGTTGCGGCGTGCTCTCGAATTGGCGCGAGGTCAATGCTCGATGCCGGGGCCCGAAGAATGGACGCCATCCAACTGTAAAAGTGATAGCGATGGCGAGAATCACGACCAGACTAATGACGCCCCAGCCCAGAAACTTCGCCCAACGATTTTTCGCGACTCTGCTATTCATTCGCCTCCTTAAGCTTGTGTGAACCGAATTCCGCAAGACTTCAGCGCGGGTGAGAATCGTGCAGCATATCAATCCGCAATTCGGATAGACAAGTGAATAGTGTTGGCAGGAGGCAACGAGCGAATGATAATTTACCCTGAATGTTCGAAGCTGCTTCCGTAATCATCGGAACATATAACGATCTCGACATTCTTGAGACTAGCCTCGCGGCATTCGCCGTCCAAAGCTTTCGCAATTTCGAGATCGTTATCGCGGACGACGGTTCCAATCAGGACTATGCTCCAGCGCTGAAATTGTGGGGCTCGCGGTTCGCTCACGGTATTCGGCATGTCACCCACAAAAAACGGGGCTTTCGTAAAGCTCGCATTCTCAATCGCGCGATTCAAGTCAGCAGATTTGAAAATTTAATTTTTGTGGATATGGACTGCCTGCCGCGCAATGACTTTGTCGCGAGCCATTTAAAGTATCTTGCGCCCGAGACAGTGGTTGTTGGACGAAGAGTTCATCTCTCCCGCGATGTCATTCCATCTCCGTCCGAAACTCTTAAGAACGGCCTGGGATTCGGTCCGCTTTCTCTCCTAAGGCTTTGGCTTCGAGGCAAAGCGCGCGTGATTGAACACGGAATCGCTTTGCCATTTTTTTATGAGTCCTCGAATAACAGTCTGCAAGGCAGCAACTTCTCCGTTCATAAAAAGGACATGGAGGCGGTCAACGGATTCAACGAAGCGTTCGAGGGATGGGGAAAAGAAGACATGGAACTCGGACTGAGACTGCAGTTTAGCGGCGTGCGAGTACGAAATTTACGAAACAAAGTAATTCAGTATCACCTCACTCACCCGCAACTGCCATCCCACAATCCTACAAGTGATCAGATATGCGAAGCCACCAAGGCGACGCGGATGGTTCGCGCACCGAAAGGCCTTGCCGAAATTCAGCAAGGAGAATTCTCCTAGAAGTTTTACCCGCATTCAGTCCCGATAAAATTAACAAATTTTCATTTGTAAAGAAGTGTTATGCTCATCAGTCTTTTCTTGACAATGTTAAAACGAACATGTTACTTAGTGCGTGCACGCGCAACTGCGTGTGCTTCACTGGGTCCATTGCCGCGAACCTGTTTCAGGAGGAATCGATGAGCTCATCCCGTAGCCGTGTCGCGGGCTTTTTTCTGCTGCTCTTCTTCATAGCGGGCTGCTTTCAGAACGCCATGGCCATTCCAGCCTTCGCCCGTAAGTACGGACTACGGTGTTCTGCCTGCCACGAGGCTTGGCCCAAGCTCAATGATTTCGGCTGGCGTTTTAAAGACAATGGCTATCAGCTGATGAATGATCGGGACGCACCGATCTGGCAAAATCCCGGCTACTGGCCGATCACTCTCCGAATCACTCCCAACTGGCATCGCGAGAATACTAATAAGGTTGCCGTGGACACGGCTGGTCCTGACCCGATCACCGGCGTGTTCCCTCAGGGGGAGACGTCAATCACCTCCCACGGGTTTGACAATTCTGGACTCGACATTCTTACCGCCGGCACTCTGGAAAAAAACATTTCGTTCTTACTTGTCCCTTCCGCCGATGAAACTGGTGCTTTCCATTTTGAGTCAGTCTGGGTGCGGTTGGATAACCTGTTCAAGAGTCCGTGGCTGAACGTTCGGATGGGCAAGTTCGAGCTTGATAACTTCATTTCCGAAAAGCGCACTTACACTCTGTCAGCGAACGGCGGCTCGTACCAGCTCTATCACTTCGTGCCAGTCGGCGACAGCAACGTATTCGCTCAGCTCGGTGATAACCAGTTGGGACTTGAGTGGATGGGGCACTCGGCCAACGATCGAACCCGCATTTCTGCTGCGTTGTTTAGTTCGAGCGATGGAAGTCCGGATCTGGTTAACGCCAACACTTACAGCGGCTACTTCACCGCCAGTCAAGCTTTCGACCTCGGAGGCTTGGGCCTGCAGCGAGTCGGCGCTTACGCCATGGTAGGAGAAGCCCCGACATACTCGCTCACTTCACAGGGAATCCCGGTACCAGGCTCAAGTCTGGGCAATAAATCGTTCAGCCGTGAAGGCGTTTTTGGAGACTTCTACATCAAAAAGTTCGATGTGGCGATGTACTACCAGCATGGCTCCGATGACGCGCATTTCGGTGCGGCGACTCCGGCAAATCAACCGCTGATTGCGGGGGCCCGTAATCCCACATGGAACGGCGCCTTCATCGAACCGCACTACACGGTGACGCCACAGCTGGTGTTATTCCAGCGCTCGGAATGGGTCCGAATGTCGCAGCAGGCGATTCCCGGCACGCCATCCGATCTCGGTAACATAGATGCTTATACTTTCGGTTACCGCTGGTATCCGATCATGACCAGCCGGGCGGGATTTGCCTTCCACAACGAGTACTCGTGGGTACGCGCACGAGGCATGGCGCCGGTCACAGGCGGCGATTTGTCCAGCAGCAGTTTGTTCTTCGGATTTGATTTCGATTTCTAAACGAGGGATACCGATGCGCACTGATTTACTCAAACTGTTGCTAGGCTCGGCTGCCGTTCTGGCTTTGTCAGTTGTTTCACCGGCACAGGTGACGCAATTCGATGAGGAGCAGCAGTTGGGGATGGAAAGTCACATCGGCAATCTGACTGGCCACGCCAACAAGGCAAAGGAGAATTATCGGAGGTATTGCCTTGGCTGCCACGGAGTCTCGGGCGACGGAGAAGGGGAAAATGCCCCATGGCTCGAGCCCAAACCGCGTAACTTCACGCTGGCCCAATTTAAATGCCGCTCCACTCCGACCGGGACGCTGCCTACGGACGAGGATCTTTACGACACAGTTGGACGGGGAATTACGAATTCCAATATGCCGGCATGGTTTCCACTGCCAGCACAGGAGCGGGCTGATCTAGTTGCGTACGTGAAGCACTTCTCGCCCAAATGGAAGACGGAAAAATCCGGAGCTCCGATCGAGGTTCCTGCCGAGCCTCAGGTCACACCGGAAAGAATTAAGGCAGGCCAAGCTCTTTTCCAGAAGCTGGAATGCTGGAAGTGTCATGGAGTCGAAGGCAGAGCCAATGGCGTATCCGCGGACACCCTCACCGACGACCAGAACCGCCCAATCAAGCCGTTTAATTTCCACGACAGCGCCCGCTTCAAGTGCGGCACCACCAATCACGATCTCTATAAGATTTTTATGACTGGACTGGACGGCACACCAATGCCGTCATTCGCGGACAACGTGAAGCCTGACGAAGCTTGGGACCTCGTTTTCTACCTGCGCACATTGCAACCCATGCCGTCAAAAGAGAGACAGATTGCCAAGCAACTCGGGCTGAAGCCGATAAATCCAAATGCGCCCGCCGCTCCGGCTCCGCAAGCAGAGGCGCCGTCGGCCCAACCCGCCGCACCGGCAACTCCAGCTGCTCAACCGGACGCGACCGCTCCAGCGGCCCAGCCCGCAGAGCCTGCCAGTCAACCTGCAACGCCCGATGGGGCAGCACCAAAGCCATAAACTATATAGGACCCGAACGAGGAGAAAGCAATTATGAAGACCAGCTATACATCGAAGGTAGCGGGAGTTTTGTGCGCAATAGTGCTTGTTGCACTGGCCATACTGTTCCTTGGACAAAAGAAAGTCACAGCTGCGGCCGAAGGCAAGATAACTGGCACCGTTAAGCTCGACGGACAAGCCCCACACCAAAAACCGATTGACATGTCCAAAGAGCCGAGCTGTGCCGCCATCCACAAAGATAAACCGGTAACGACCGAATCGGTGACGGCTGGCGCGAACGGCGGATTGGCCAACGTTGTGGTCTACATTTCCGAAGGCTTGACTGGAAATGAGGCCGTAGCGGCTCCTTCTACTCCAGTGGAAATCAACCAGAAGGGCTGCCAATATCTACCGCACGTTGTGGCCCTGGACGCCGGACAGCACATGAAGGTGGTCAACAGCGATCAGACGTCGCATAACATTCATCCTCAGCCGACAAAAAATCCTGAGTGGAACAAGTCGCAGCCTCCCGGCTCGGCGCCTTTCGACGTCACCTGGGCGAACCCGGAAGTCGCGGTCCCGGTGAAGTGCAATATTCATCCCTGGATGCGTGGTTGGGTCGCCGTCGTGAAAGGACCTTACGCAGTGAGCGATGAGAGCGGCGCGTTCAGCTTGAGCAATGTGCCTCCCGGAAATTACACCGTGACCGCGTGGCAGGAAACGTACGGCACTCAAACTCAAAAGGTAACTGTAGCCGCAGGCAAACCCGCCAGCGTCAGTTTCACTTTTAAAGCAAAGTAGTTCGTGCTACAAAGGCGGCTGCGGCGGCAAAACACGCAGCCGCCGACTTTTTCGTATTAGATCGCAGGATTTCACCGCGAAGTTTGTCTTTGATCCACAGCTAAAAAGAGGCAACACCATGGGAAAGTTCTTTGCGGCCACGATTTTTTTAATCGCAGTTGCTTCCGCGGTCCCCGTTCTTATGCACACGTGGCCGATGCCCATTGACATCTCGGCGCACGGCCCTTTAATTGACGAGCAAATGGCCAGCACCATGGCCGAGGCCGGCATCGCATTCCTGGCTGCGCAAATTCTTCTTGCCGCGTTCATCTGGATATTTTCCAGCCGGCCGAAGGACGCGAAGATCGGGCATTTTCCTGGTGGGGCGCTTGGGCTTGTTGTTGCCGCACTGCTTCTTGTCGGAACTGAGGTTTTGGCTCTGGGAGTATTCGGAACCAAGGCCTGGGCCGCTGTTTACTTCACGCCTCCGGCCGCAGACTCGATGCCGATTCAAGTGCAGGCTGGCCAGTTCGCCTTCTACTTTCGATATCCGGGGCTGGACGGCAAACTTGCTCCTATCCATCCTGAAAAGATTGATGAAGGTGCGCAAAATTTTTTCGGACTCGATCCTGCTAACGATCCTGAAGCGAAAGATGACGTGGTCACTGCGGAACTGGCGATTCCGGTCAATAAAGAAGTCCATCTGTTGCTGCACAGCAAAGATCTTGGCCATTCTTTTTATGTGCGGGAGTTGCGGGTGCAGCAGGATTTTGTTCCAGGGCTCGATCTTTCTCTCCATTTCACCGCCAACAAAATTGGTAAGTATGAAATTGTATGCACCCAGCTCTGCGGCTTGGGCCATTACAACATGAAGGCATATTTGGAAGTCATGTCGCAGGACGATTTCAATAGTTGGATGAAGCAGCAGATAGCAAATCAGTAGTTCGTTCGATGTCCGCGAAGCAAAGCGGGCGAGTTATAGAGCTCCGAGGTGAGCACAATGCACGACGTTTCTGCCCATGCGGTCCATCATGAGCCGACCAGTTTCATCCGCAAACATGTATTCAGTCTGGATCATAAAGTCATCGGCAAGCAGTATTATGCGCTCGCATTAGTGTCCGTTTTCGTGGGGATGGCGCTCTCGTGGTTCATGCGAATCCACCTGGCATGGACGAATGCTTCCATTCCTGGCTTGCAGTTGCTCTCTAAGACTGGAGCGCCCAACGGCGTCATGACTCCCGAGTACTACCTCCAGTTGATGACCATGCATGGCACGATCATGGTTTTCTTCGTGCTGACCACGGCGCCATTTGCGGGCTTCGGGAACTATTTTTTGCCAATCCAGGTAGGCGCGGAAGACATGCCATTCCCGCGCTTCAATATGATGTCGTTCTGGATTACGTTCATCGGCTTTGTAGTCCTGATAGCGGCTTTCTTCGTGGGCGACGGACCGCCACTTTCCGGTTGGACGGCTTACGCTCCGCTTAGTGCAGTGGGCGCGATTGCAGGTCCGGGACAAGGCACTGGCCAGGTTTTGTGGGCGGCGTCCATCGCAATCTTCTGTATAGGGCAGTTATTGGGTGCACTGAACTTCATCACCACGACACTTGACCTTCGCACCAAGGGAATGACCCTTATGCGCCTGCCGCTGAGCGCCTGGGCCTGGTTCATTACCTCATGCATGGGACTTACCGCGTTCGCGGTATTGCTCCCGGCTTGCATTCTTCTGATTCTTGATCACGTCGCAGGTACGAGTTTCTTTGTTCCTTCGGGTCTCGTGATTAATGACAAGCTGGTTCCGCACTCCGGCGGGTCCACTCTTCTCTGGCAACATCTGTTCTGGTTCTTCGGACATCCCGAGGTCTACATTGCAATCGTGCCGGGCATGGGTATCGTTTCTCACGTGCTGATCACCAGTATGCGGCGTCCGTTACTGAGCCACAAAGTGATCATTGGCGCCATGGGTACGCTCGCGTTCCTGAGTTACATGGTGTACGGACACCACATGTTCGTGAGCGGGATGAATCCGTTCTCCGGACTCGTATTTTCTTTCCCGACCTTGGTGATTACAATTCCTGCGACAGTTATCGTTCTGATCTGGATTGGCAGCCTTTACGGGTCAAAGCTTCGTATTAACTCCGCGTCGTTGTTTGCGCTGGGCTTTATCTCAATGTTCGTCGCCGGTGGCGTGAGTGGATTCTTTCTCGCGCAGCCCTCCCTTGATATCTATCTCCACGCCACCTATTTCGTTGTAGGTCACTTCCACATGGTGATGGCGGTTGCTGCGCTGTTCGGTATTTTCACTGGAACTTATTTCTGGTTCCCGAAAATGACTGGCAGAATGTTGAACGAAAAACTAGGACAGCTCCATTTCTGGCTGACGTTCGTCGGTACTTACGCCATCTTCATGCCATTTCACTATCTGGGCATGGCGGGAAACGTTCGCCGCTATTCGTCATTCGTGGATGACTTCATGGGCCCGTTACTTCCGGTCCACAAATTCATCACCATCGCTGCCTTGCTAACGGGCGCTGCCCAGTTCATCTTTCTTTACAACCTGATTCACAGCCGTTTCCGCGGAGCGCCGGCACCACCGAATCCATGGGAGGCTACCTCTCTGGAATGGACGATGTTCTCGCCGCCTCCATTCGACAATTTCGGCGGCAAGCACCCTGTCGTCTATCACGATCCTTATCAATATGGAATCGAAGGCTCAACGAATGACTACGTCATGCAGGATTCGCCCGAAGGAATTCATACCGTGAGGGACGAAAAGTAGTTCGCGGGAATTACGAAAGTAGAAACTCAGAATGGCGACAACAACATCTCAGCCTCCGGCAAATGCAGTTGCAGAGCGACCCGAAACTTCTAATTACGGAGGTGGCGGCTGGCGCAATCTTGGTCCCGCGAGCGGAGGTTTACGAACCATTCCACAGTACTCTCCGCCTCCCGCCAGCATGGGAGTTTGGGTCGGCATGGCGGGCATCACCATGTCGTTTGCGGCGTTTACCAGTGCTATGGTCGTGCGGCAGAGTGCTTCGCCTGACTGGCGGCATTTCTCGCTGCCTGCGATTTTGTACTTCAACACTCTGCTTCTGCTGGCAAGCAGTGTCACACTTGAATTCGGGCGCCGGCAAATCGCAACTTATATGGGCGGTTTAAGAAGTGAGGTGGCAAGTCCGGCGCGGTGGCTGTATGCGACGCTCATTCTTGGACTCGCTTTCGTGGCAGGACAGTACGTGGCGTGGCTGCAATTAAAGTCCCAAGGTTTGTTTCTAGCTACCAATCCCAGCAGTTCCTTCTTTTACGTGCTCACAGCGGCACATGCCCTGCACGTATTTGGAGGATTAGGTGGCCTGGTTCGCGCGATCAGGAAGCTCGGCAATTCCACACTTCGCCGCAGCACGCTGGACGCAACTTCTTACTACTGGCATTTCATGGATGTCCTCTGGCTGTACGTTCTTTTTCTTCTATGGAGCAAGATCTGAAACCCCGAGCACAGGAGTTCTCGTGAGCGAAGCCAATCTAACAATGGGAGCGCATCCGGTAGCGCTATCGGAGGGATCGCCGTTTTCTGTTTCCACCAAGAAGCTGGTGATGTGGCTTTTCATCATCTCCGACGCGATGACGTTCGCCGCCTGCCTGATGGCTTATGGCTTCCTGCGTAATGCCACTGCGAACTGGCCACGTCCTTTTCAGTTTTCCCCGACCGTAGTCAATGCCATGGTGATGACGTTTATTCTTATCACCAGCAGCTTGACCATGCTGATCGCGGTGCGCGCTGCGCAGAACGGAAATAAAGCTTCCGCCTTCAATTGGATTCTCGTCACCGCAGCCGGTGGAATTTTGTTCGCCGTCCTGCATATTCGTGAATGGCTGGGGATGATTCATGAGGGCGCGACCATGTTCCACAATCCGTGGGGCACGGCGACCTTCGGCGCCAGCTTTTACAGCATTACAGGATTGCACTTGCTTCACGTCACGGGCGGAATCGTAGCCTTGATCGTGGTCGGACTGCGTTATAAGGGCGGCCGCTATAACTCGGACGATGTAGAAATTCTGGGACTCTACTGGCACTTTGTGGATCTGGTCTGGATGTTCGTAGTCCCATTTGTCTACTTACTGAATGTTGCGCGCTAATTGTGCGGAGACTTTATGAATCCAGCAGAGAAACAGCACGAGATCAAACACGGTAGCTTA
>JBEEGK010000220.1:0-26599 GCA_041166845.1 Acidobacteriaceae bacterium | reverse complement strand
ATCTACCTGAAAATACACCTCTGGTGGACGCCGCAATCGCAGGCGCTCCGCCACTTCTCTGCGCACAAACCCTACTGCTGCGTTCAGTCCTTCAAGGGTGCGCGCCGCTTCCTCGTCGTCGCCCTCCACTGTAACGAACACCCGGGCCGAGCGCGAATCGTCTGCCAACGCAACGCTGCTCACGCTAGCAAGCCCGATTCGCGGATCGGCCAGTTCGCCTTCTAGAATCGTCTCAATCTCTTCGCGGAGAGATTCTCCCAGCCGCTCGCGATGATACTTGTGTCCGCGATTTTCCACTGCGTCACCTCTACAATTCCAGCTTAAAACCGATGAGCATACCAGAAAATCCGGCCATCGGGGCATTACCGTGGGTTCTACATAACTTCTTAAAACACGGGTACGGTTTACAAGTTGTTCAATCTAGATACGATAAATTGCGCGCCCAAGTTCTCGATGGGGTCTTTGACCATGGCAGAGCGCTTGATTTCAGATTAACTGGGCAAGTTCAGAAAAATTCCACGAAGGAATCCGATATATCCGCCCCGCCGTTGTTTGCAATTCGGGTGGCGTGTCGCTCGACGTTCCGCATCAATCCGTCGAGATAATCGCGAGAGTCAGAAACGCTTACCACGCCGATGGAAGCCTGGTTCCACAAACTGCTGGCGTTCAATTCCGCAACGGCCACATTGAAATGCGCGCGCAACCGGTCCTTCACACTGCGGACGACCTGCCGCTTATCTTTGAGGGACTGCGCTGCTTCAACGCGGATCTCGAGAGTGAGAAAAGCAATCGGCATCAGTTACAAAAACTGAGTTCGCGGGTGTTAGACGATCGCTTCCGCGGCCACGCGCTCGGTCACAAATGCTTCAATGACGTCGCCTGCTTTAATGTCGCCGTAGTTGGCGATGGAAATACCACACTCCATGCCGTTTCGAACCTCGCTGGCATCGTCTTTGAAGCGGCGGAGCGATCCGACTTTGCCCTTGAAGACGACCACATTGTCACGTAGCAGCCGGACATCCGAATCGCGCTTGATGTTGCCATCAGTGACCGTACATCCAGCAACGGTTCCAACTTTCGGAATACGGAAAACTTCCCGCACCTGAGCGCGTCCCTGATAAGTCTCTTTAATCGTGGGCTCAAGCAACCCAGTCATGGCGCGTTTGATTTCGTCTTGCAACTCATAAATGATCGAGTGCAAGCGGATGTCAACTTTTTCCTGGTCTGCGAGTTCCTGCGCTTTGCGTTCTGGCCGAACGTTGAATCCGATAATAATCGCGTTCGATGCCGAAGCCAGCAGCACATCGGTTTCGGTGATTGCGCCGACACCGGATCGAAGCAGCTTGAGGCGAACTTTGTCGTTCGAAAGCTTGGCCAACAAGTCGCTGAGAACTTCAACTGAGCCTCCAACATCGGCTTTCAGGATAATGTTCAATTCCTTCATGCCAGCCGTCTTTAATTGCTCAGCGAGGCCCTCCAATGAAACGCGGGAACTCTTCGCCAGAGTTGCTTCGCGTGACTTCTGTTCACGATATTCAGAAATTCCGCGCGCCTTTTCGCGGTCTGCAACAGCGACAAACTGATCTCCCGCTTGCGGTAAACCTTCCATTCCGAGTATCTCAACTGGAGTAGAAGGCGGGGCTTCCTCAAGCGCGTTGCCACGATCATCGAACATGGCGCGCACTTTCCCGTATACATTTCCGACAACAAAGTTATCTCCGGCTCGCAACGTTCCGTTCTGCACAAGTAACGTCGCCACCGGACCGCGTCCGCGATCAAGTTTTGCCTCGAGAACTACGCCAGTTGCTGGACGCTCAGGGACAGCCTTCAGTTCCTGCAGGTCGGCAACCAGGCAAATCATTTCCATCAGCAAATTGAGATTTGTTTTCTGCTTGGCCGAAACGTCAACGAATACAGTGGTGCCGCCCCAGTCTTCCGGCATGAGTCCGCGATCCGCAAGTTGCTTTTTAACGCGATCCGGCATGGCGTCGGGTTTGTCTACTTTATTCACCGCGACAATAATCGGGACCTCAGCCGCGTGCGCATGATCGATGGCTTCGATCGTCTGCGGCATGACTCCGTCGTCCGCTGCCACTACCAGAACAACGATGTCTGTGGCTTTCGCGCCGCGCGAACGCATTCGGGTAAAAGCTTCGTGACCGGGAGTATCAAGGAACACGATCTGACGCCCGTAGGCAGGAGACTGCTTATCCTGAATCGTAACCTTGTAGGCCCCGATATGCTGAGTGATGCCGCCCGCCTCTCCACCTGCAATATCGGTGGAGCGGATTGAATCGAGCAGGGTGGTTTTGCCATGGTCCACATGGCCCATGATTGTGACCACTGGAGGACGGGGAATGCCTTCCTGTGTGCCACCTTCTTCTCCGGCGGCTGCTTCGGAAACTTCTTTCGCAGCCTGTTCTTCGAAGCTGATTACATTCGTGTCGGCCCCGAAGAAGCGCGCCATTTCGCTGGCAAGTTCAGTGTCTAGCGTTTGGTTGATGGTGGCAAAAACTCCACGTGCCAACAAGCGCGCGATCAAATCCTTAGCGCGGATTTCGAGCTTTTCAGCAAGATCCTTGACGCTGATGCCTTCATTGATGGTGATGTTGCGAGTGATGGGTTGGGGCTCGTTTGAGAGCGACAAACGTGGCGGAGGAACATAGCCCTTCATCGGGCCTTCCTTCACACCACGCGGAACATAACGCTGGCCGGGACGTCTCGACGGCGCACCGGGACGGCTTCCGGGCCGCGAAGGACCAGTGGGCGCTCCAGAGGGGCCAGGACCAACCCCTAGAGGCCGCGTTCCGGTTGGAGACTGTCGCGTCGGGTGCATCGGACGCCGCTCTCCCGGACGCATCGGCGGTCTTGTCCCGGGAGCTGCTGTGCCGGGACGTGGGCGTTGAAAAATGGGCTGCCCTGGAACAGGTCTTCCGGGAGCGGGACGCATGGGCGCCCCAGGCTGCGGCTGCGTTGGCGCAGCTCCGGCTGGCCGCATTGGTGCCTTGTACACGGGGCGCGGGCCAGTTTGCGGCATGATCATCCGTGGCGATGGAGCCTGCGGACGCGAAGCAATGGGCGCTCCTGGCCGCACGGTAGGTGCTTGCGGAGGTGTACCTGATGCGGTTGGCGCTGAACTTTGAGTGGCTACGGGCGGACGATGCGGTGTTGGAACCGCGACCGGCCTCATTTCGACCGGTTTCGTTTCAGTCTGCTTTGGAGCCTGCGCTGCTGGAGGCGGTGGAACTGTAAATGTACGTCTAACGCCGGTGTCCGGGACGATGAGACGCGGAGGGGCGGTCGGCGCTCCGGGAGAAACCACTGTAGTCGGTTTGGCCGCAGGAGGAGCCGGCGCAGTCGTCCTCACTTCAGTAGGAGGATTCACCGGGGTAACGGGCTTGGAGATGGGCGCCGCCGCTGGTGGCGGCTGTTGCCGGCTGATGATGGCTTTGAGTACATCGCCGGGCCGCGAAATTTGTGACAAATCAATTTTGGTTTCTATTTCATCACTCGTAGGGCGGGTTGGACGAAACGGTTTTGCGGGCGCAGGTGCGTCAGACCCAGAGCCGAAATGTGCTCGCACTTTTCGCGCTTCATCTTCTTCGAGAGAACTGGAATGCGTTTTTTTCTCGGTGACTCCGACTTCCTGAAGTACGTCGAGAATAGCTTTGCTTTTAACTTCCAGCTCTCTCGCCAGATCGTTGATTCGAATCTTGCTCATCCGCCCTTTCGTCCTCTACACCGCTGTTAACTCTTTGTTGCGTGCGGAGGCTTACTTCTTAACTTCATCTTCATCGGAGCTATCCACAGCTTCCGGCTGCTTGTCGTCAGTGCCCTGATCAGTTCCCGTTTCACTTGTGACGTCGCCCGAAGAGGCGTCAACAACATCCTCTTCCTGGACTTCTTCAGCCGCCGAAACGTCTTCCGCAGCTTGCTCTTCACCTGCTTGTACTTCTTCAGCGCCAGCCTCGAGCGACATTGCATCTTCGCCCTCGACAGCTTCTCCGGATTCAAGGGCAGCACCCTCGCCGCCATCCAAACTTGCGAAGTAATTATTAACCGCCAGACTGATTTTTTCCACCGTCTTGGGGCCAATACCTTCAATGGCCTCCAACTGCTCCGGCGTCATGTCGGCTAAAGCTTCTACGCTGGTAATGCCAGCAGCATTCAATTTTTCTACCAGTCCTTCGCCCAAACCTTCAACACTCTCGAGCGGAGTGACGGCAGAGCCGACCAGGCGGGACATCTCCTGTTCAACTTCCTGACGCTTTTCTTCCTCGCTCTTGATATCAATTTTCCATCCGAGTAGTTTTGCCGCCAGTCGGACGTTCTGTCCTTTTTTTCCAATCGCAAGCGAGAGTTGGGTGTCATCCACTACAACCTCGAGGTGCTTGTCGGTCGAGTCAAGGACCGTGACACGGCTCACCTTTGCGGGTTGCAAGGCCTTCTCCGCAAACGTTACGGCATCTTCGTGATATTCGATGATGTCAATTTTTTCGCCGCGCAATTCGCGGATAATAGATTGAACTCGCATGCCTTTCATGCCGACGCAGGCGCCAACGGCGTCCACATCTTTGTCCTTAGACAAGACAGCGATCTTGGTGCGTTCGCCAGCCTCACGAGCGATTGCACGAATTACGACGGTGCCATCATAGATTTCCGGCACTTCCGTCTGAAACAAATTCTGGACAAGTTCCGGCGCAGCGCGTGACACAACCACGCCAGGGCCCTTCGAAGCTCTTTCGACTCGCGAGATGACAACCCGTACACGCTCGCCGATTGCAAAAGATTCGAGACGGGACTGTTCTTTGCGCGGCATCCGCGATTCCGCTTTGCCGATATCGAAGATCAAGTCAGGACCTTCAATTCGCTTCACCGTCGCATTCACGATTTCGCCAACGCGACCGATGAATTCGTTATAGACGGTGTCGCGTTCTGCCTCGCGCACTTTCTGGAAAATGACTTGCTTTGCAAGCTGTGCAGCAATGCGTCCCAGAATTCCTTCGGTCACCTTCGGGATCTGCAGCTCTCCGCCAACCTCGAGGCTGGGATCTATCTTGCGCGCGTCTTCCACCGTAATTTGCAATAACGGGTCTTCGACCTGCTCCGGATTTTCCACGACCGCTTTTACCGCATAGGCGCGAATTTTGCCTGTGTCCTTGTCCAACTGCGCACGCAAGTTCTCCTGCGTCTTGTAGTATTTTCGCGTGGCGACAACGATGGCATCTTCCACAGCACTAACAACGATCTGCGGATCAATGCCCTTTTCCCTGCTCAATGCGTCAATCGTGTTGTAAAGCTCACTTGCCATAAAGTGTCCGATGTTTCACTAGTTGTTGCAGGTAAGAAACCCTTACTGCCGCCACACTCGATACTAGAACTCTGGAACCAGGTTCGCTTTTTCTAAATTCGTCAGTTCAATTTCGAGCTTTTGAGACGCACTGTCTTCGGGCAGCGATTTCTTCCCCGCACAACTCTTTTTTCGCTGGCCGAGATCGAGCGTCAGGCGTCCTTGTTGAAACCCTTCCAGTCGCCCTTCAAAATGCCGGCTACCGTTTACCGGCTGCCGCGTCGTCAACTTAATTCGATTGCCTGCAAAACGTTCAAAATCGCGAGCATGTATCAGCTTGCGGTCAAGCCCAGGCGACGAAACCTCGAGGACGTACGATCCGCCTGGAATCGCGTCCTCCACGTCCAAAATGGTGCTGACCTCGCGGCTTAAAGTAGCGCAGTCTTCGTGAGTTACTCCGCCCGGCTTATCAACGAAGATACGAAGCATGCGGGACTTGCCGCCGCCGCGCAACTCGACTTCGACCACCTCTAAACCGCTGGAGTTGGCTACGCGCTCAGCGACTTCTCGCACTTGGTCAACATCAAATGCCATGAATACAATAACTTAGCTAAGGGTTGCGCAGATCGAAAAGCCGCAGAAACTAAAAAGTGGGCTTGCGCCCACTGGTGTGTTTCGCCAAATCGAGGTACCTACACAACAGTTTCCAGATACAAATATACGCCGTAAAAGACCAAAATACAAACTACGGAAAGCCTCTGTAAAGGCCCGGCGAACCATAAATGTTTGAGTGAAAACTAGGTTGTCGGGTCAGTCCTGCGGACGACTTGTTCCTGCCCGCACGCACCGGACTGAAGGCATACTCCCACCCTATTTCAAAACCTGCGACCCAAATCTCATCTTTTTCATCCTGCTAGAATGGTCGCTAACTCTCCGAGAAAACTATGATCCATTTTCCAGTCCCCGAGGCCCTTACTTTCGACGACGTGCTGCTGCTTCCCGCCCGCTCCGACGTTATTCCTGCGCACGCTGATACTCAGACGCAATTGACTCGCAATATTCGCTTGAATATTCCGATTGTTAGCGCGGCCATGGACACGGTCACGGAATCGCACATGGCGATCGCCATCGCCCAGCAGGGCGGTGTCGGAATTATTCACCGCAATCTGAATATTGAACAGCAAGCCAACGAAGTGGATAAAGTAAAGCGCTCTGAAAGCGGCATGATTGTTGATCCCGTCACGATGTCTCCGGATGACAAAGTTTCCGACGCGTTGGAAGTGATGCGGAAATACAAAATTTCAGGCGTGCCGATCACCAGTAATAAAAAATTAGTCGGCATTCTCACCAACCGCGATCTGCGCTTTGAAACTCGTTTCGACATTCCCATCAGCAAGGTGATGACCAAGGAAAATCTGATCACGGTGGCGGTCGGAACCACACTCGAAGAAGCGGAAAAGATTCTGCACGAGCACCGCGTGGAAAAATTGCTGGTTGTGGACGATCAATACAATCTCAAGGGCCTGATCACTGTAAAAGACATCCAGAAGAAATTGAAGTATCCCAACGCGGCGAAAGACGCTCATGGCCGTCTGCGCGTGGCGGCAGCAATCGGAGCGTCCGGAGACTTTCTGGAACGCGCCCAGGAGATGGCAAAAGCTAACGCGGATCTGATCGCTATAGACAGCGCGCATGGGCATTCCACGCGCGTGCTGGAAGCCATAAAAATCATCAAGGCAAAACTCCCAGAAGTAGATTTGATTGCCGGCAACGTCGCCACCTTCGACGGTGCCTGTGAGCTCGCTCGTGCGGGCGCTGATGCCATTAAAGTCGGCATCGGTCCAGGTTCGATCTGCACCACACGCGTTGTCACAGGAGCGGGTGTTCCCCAAGTCACGGCCATCGCTGAGGCTTATCGCGCCACTAAGGACAGCGGCGTGCCTTTGATCGCCGACGGCGGCATCAAGTATTCCGGTGACATCACTAAAGCCCTTGCCGCAGGGGCCGCCGCGGTCATGGTGGGATCCATGTTCGCGGGCACTGACGAATCTCCCGGTGAATTGATTCTCTATCAAGGACGCACATTTAAGAGTTATCGCGGAATGGGTTCCTTGGGTGCGATGGCGGCGGGATCGAGCGAGCGATATTTTCAGAACGCCGAAGGTGAAGCCTCGACCGCGATCTCAAGCATGGGCGACGATTCCAATCGCACGGCAAAGCTGGTGCCCGAAGGCATCGAAGGACGCGTTCCCTACCGCGGGTCAGTTTCGATGATCGTGCATCAAATGGTAGGTGGATTGAAATCGGGCATGGGGTACTGCGGGTGCTCTACGATCCCAGAGTTGCTGCAGAAAGCAAGATTTGTGCGCATCAGCCTCGCGGGCCTGCGCGAGAGCCACGTCCACGATGTGATGATTACGCGCGAAGCGCCAAATTACGCGGCCGAGTGATCCGCTGATTTGAATGGCCGTCACTCCGAAAGTTCGTGAAAGTTCCGATTGCATCCCTCTCGTAAGGAAATCTTAAAGGGCTGGCTTCCAGCCCTCGTCTGGCTGGCCATCATCGCGGTGGAATCCACCAGCCTTTTCTCGGCCGAAAACACTGGCCGGTGGCTATACCCATTTTTTCATTCTATTTTCGGTGTCGAGCCCGCACGCTTTGCCGTATGGCACCACTACACGCGGAAGACGGGGCATTTTGTCGGGTACTTCACGCTAAGCCTTCTCCTGTTCCGCGCCTGGCGAGCGACATTACGGTTTTCTCCGGAGTCCGAATCGTCCGGCCCATGGTCATTTCGATGGGCGAGAATTTCTCTCTTGATGACAACTCTAGTGGCGTGCGCGGACGAATGGCATCAATCTTATATCCCTTTACGCACGGGCACGGTTCTTGACGTTTGGTTGGATGCGGCAGCCGCTCTGGTGGCGCAGATTATTATTTTCTTGTGGCTAAGGACGCGAGGCCGGCAAACCGAAAAAGCTGCTTCGCACGAATTCTCAATGCCGTAGCGCGGGAAGACGTCTAGTACATTGCATCGTACTTTGTAACCACATACTGCCCATCTTTATTTTCCAGAGTGATCGAAAACAACTCGCTGTACCTTCCTGATTGGCTTGGATCGGTGTAGCGGACGCCACGATAACGCAAGATGCGCAGCGGAGAGGCGTCTTCCCAGTCCACTACTTTCCAGGAAATTAGGGGGTGTTTCGCTTCCGAAGTGCACAGAAAATCTGCGTACTTTTTGCGATAGTCTTTGTACCACTCTGCCAGCTGCTCAGTGCACTTGCCCTCGCGCATAGAGCGGATAAACGCTCCCGCCACCAGTTCAGATTCTCTATCCCGCAGCGGGTTCAAGCGAATGGACGTGGGAACTCCGCTGAGCGAATCGCGCTCTTCGGAACGAGACAGCACCGGGCCTTGCCCATTCAGCCAGAACAGGTATCCGACAAAAATTATGACAACTAGTAGACCGGCGCCCACCGCGATGCCGATCTGCATTCGCGACACTGCCATAGATATCGCAAGTTTAGCCCTAATCGGCGGCCGCGACAGGTTACGTTCATGATTCGTAGGACGGTCCAGTGGGCCAATACGACTTTAAGCGAATTCGCGGGCCTGCCCCGAAATTCGGGTATTGGCTCGGTTGAAATTCGCCCTGCGTTGACGCCTGCCCTCTCTCGCAAATTTGCCGTCCAATAAAAAAGGCGCCCCGTTTACGGAGCGCCTTTTTCGAAGCACTTTCGAGTTACTCTTTGGTCTTGCTCTCACCCTCGGCATTTTCGTTTGCCGGATGTTCGACGCCGCCTTGAGCTTCCGCTTCTTCCATCGCCCGTTTGGCTTCTGCGGCGCGCTTCGAACGTATCTCTGCGCGTTTCTCACGCTTTTCTTCCTGTAGCTTTTCACTTCCTAGAAGCTCCACAAAAGCCGTGTCGGCGCCGTCGCCCTTTCGCCAGCCCAGATGAACAATGCGCAGATAACCACCATTGCGATCGCCGAAGCGAGGACCAATGGTGTCAAAAAGCTTGTCAACAGCAGCGCTCGTCATGAGATAGGCTCCAGCGAGCCTGCGTGCGGCGAGATCGCCTCGCTTGCCAAGCGTGATCATCTTCTCGACTTGTGGACGAAGGGCCTTCGCCTTAGGCAGCGTGGTTTCAATGCGCTCTTCGAGAATGAGCGATGTGACCAGGTTCCGCAAAAGCGAACGGCGATGGCTGGTGTTTCGTCCTAATTTCCATCCGGCTACTTTGTGACGCATGACAGAGGCCTCAGTTCTTAAATGTGTAGGGAACGGAACGGCGAGATACTGAATCTGTCGCCACTCCGTTCCCAGAGTATTTCATTACAGCCGCGTTACCTGCCTTTTACAGATCGTTATCGAGCCCGTAAGCAGAAGCCGGCAAGATCTGATTTGAGGTCGGTCCCGGGACAGCATTTCCCTGCTCGTCAATTTTCATGCCGAGGCTCAATCCCATGGTCCCCAGAATCTCTTTGATCTCGTTCAGCGATTTGCGACCAAAGTTCTTCGTCTTCAGCATTTCAGCTTCGGTCTTTTGGACGAGCTCACCTATGCTCTGAATGTTTGCATTCTTCAGGCAGTTGTAGCTGCGCACCGAAAGCTCAAGCTCTTCGACCGAACGATTCAAGTTTTCGTTCTTGATCTCGGGCTTGCGCTCTTCCGAGGAACTCGAGGTCTCAATATCTTCTTCGAAATTGATGAAGATATTCATGTGGTCTTTCAGCAGCTTTGCCGCCAGGCCAATCGAATCAGCCGGGGTGATAGAGCCGTTGGTCCACACTTCGAGGGTCAGCTTGTCATAGTCCGTGATCTGTCCCAGACGAGCCGCTTCCACGGTGTAGTTGCACTTGCGGACCGGAGAATGCACGGAGTCAATCGGAATGAATCCGATGCCAAGGTCCTCGTCGAAGTTCTTGTCGGCGGAGACGTATCCACGGCCGCGCTTTAGGCGCATTTCCATATCAAGCTTGCCGCCTTCGCTGACGGTTGCGATGTAGACGTCCTTATCCAGAACCTCAACATCAGAATCAGCTTCGATCATTGCGGAAGTGACTACGCCCGGCTGATCAGCGCGCAGGTAGATCGCCTTGGGAGCATCGCCACTCAACTTGAACGGTACCTGCTTCAAGTTGAGGATGATGTCCGTAGCGTCTTCAACTACGCCGGTGATGGATTGGAATTCGTGCAACACGCCTTCAACCTTCACCGCCGTGACGGCTGCGCCTTCGATGGATGAGAGCATTACCCGGCGAAGAGCATTTCCGATGGTGGTTCCGAAGCCGCGTTCAAATGGCTGGGCCCAGAAGATTCCGTATTTGTCAGTGAGTGAAGAGGTATCTACTGCTAAACGTTTCGGTTTTTGGAAACCTTTCCAAAGCATTGCGTTGTTCTCCTTCGGCCGTTTGGCTCAATTCTGACATCCCTGAACAGGTCCGTGTTCATTGAAGAACGCTCAGGTCAAACGTCAGAACAGGCTGATCTGGCTCGAATGTGGACCAGACAAAAAATTGGCGGGGCGGACCGTAATCCGCCCTTGAATTTACTTGCTGTAAAGCTCGACGATCAACTGCTCGTTGACCGGCAGGTGAATGTCTTCGCGTTTTGGCAATGCGTTGACCTTGCCGGAATAATTGTCGCGATCAATGGTCAACCAGTTGGGCGCATTCTGGTGGCTGGCAAATTCCTTTGCGATTTCCAGGATGCTCAGCTTGCGGCTGTTTTCGCGAATGGCAATCTCTTCGCCAACGCTCACCGGATAGGACGGAATATTCACCTTGTGTCCGTCAACCTGCACATGGCCATGGCGCACCAACTGGCGGGCCTGGCGACGGGATATTCCAAATCCGAGACGATAAACCACGTTGTCCAGGCGACGTTCCAGCTGTTGCAGCAGGATTTCGCCGGTGACGCCTTTGGAGCGGGCTGCCTTCTCGAAGTAGTTGCGGAACTGGCCTTCTTGCGTAAAGTACATGCGCTTGGTCTTCTGTTTCTCGCGCAGTTGCAGGCCGTATCCTACGATTTTCGCCTTGCGGTCTTTACCGTGCTGGCCAGGAGCGAAGTTGCGCTTTTCAATGGCGCATTTGTCGCTAAAACATTTTGTGCCTTTTAGGAATAGCTTCATTCCTTCACGGCGGCAGAGTCGGCAAACGGGTGCGGTATAACGGGCCAATTGTTTTCTCCTTAATTAGATGACCGGTTTACAGGTTTGGCTTCACCCTTCGTCCCGGACGAAAATTCAGCTTTTGGCTCCTGGCTTAAGCTAAAGCCAAGAGCTAACAGCCTGTTCTTACACTCTTCGGCGCTTCGGCGGTCGGCAGCCGTTATGCGGAATCGGGGTTGCGTCCTTAATATTTCGGACGTCGATTCCAGACGACGCCAGCGCACGGATGGCGGACTCACGGCCTGAACCGGGACCGCTAACGCGAACTTCCACGCTGCGCACCCCATGATCGCGTGCCAAAGTAGCGGCGTTGGACGCAGCTTGCTGAGCGGCGAATGGCGTGCCTTTGCGCGATCCGCGAAAGCCGAGAGAACCGGAACTCTTCCATGCCAGCACGTTGCCGGCGGGATCCGCAATCGTCACAATTGTGTTATTGAAAGAAGCCTGAATGTGAGCGATGCCGTGCGAAACGTGCTTGCGCTCTTTCTTCTTAAACGTCTTCTTCTTGCCTTTTTTCTCCGGAGTTCCAGGAGTCGCTGCTGCTGGTTTTGCCATAAATGTTTTTCCTCGCTGCGTGCTCTAAAATCTTTGGCTTTAGACTCCTGGCTTTTAGCTTTAAGCCAAAGGCCTGGAGTCAACAGCAGCCGACTTTAGGTCTTCGCTGCCGCCTTCTTCTTCTGTGCGATCGTTCCCTTGCGCGGACCCTTGCGGGTGCGTGCGTTGGTGTGTGTGCGCTGTCCTCGGACCGGCAGGTTGCGACGATGACGATATCCGCGATAGGAGCCGATTTCGATGAGGCGCTTGATGTTCATCGAAATTTCCTTGCGCAGATCGCCCTCCACTAAACCTTCGGCCTCGATGACCTGGCGGATTCGATTGACTTCGTCTTCGCCCAAGTCCTGAACTTTTTTCATCGGTTCCACATCAGCCTGCTTGAGAATGCGGGCAGACCGGGGATTACCGATTCCGTAAATGTAGGTCAGCGCGATATTCACATGTTTGTTGCGGGGAAGATCAACGCCCGAAATGCGTGCCATAGTGCTCCTCTATTCCCTAATTCCTGTTAGCCCTGCCGCTGCTTGTGCTTGGCGGTTTCGCAAATCACCCGCACCACGCCTTTGCGGTGGATGACTTTGCACTTGTCGCAAATTTTCTTTACCGAAGCTCTGACTTTCATAAATTCAACTCTTTACTTTCCGTCGAAGTCTTTAACTGAATCTCAGCGCTGCAATCGCGCTATTTGTAACGATAAACGATGCGTCCGCGATTCAAATCGTAAGGCGAAAGCTCCACAGCGACCTTGTCTCCCGGGAGAATGCGGATAAAGTTCTTACGCATCTTGCCGGAAACATGCGCCAACACCTGGTGCTTATTTTCCAGTTCAACCTTAAACATGGCATTCGGCAGCGGTTCCACCACCGTCGCCATAACTTCAATCGCGTCTTCTTTGCTCATTGACTCCTTAAAATCAGCAAGCTCTCAGCCCATCTGCTCTCAGTAAAAGCTTTTTCAGAGAGCTAATAGCTGCTACTGCGTCAAAATCAGCGGCCCATCCTTCGTCACGGCTACACAGTGCTCGAAGTGCGCGCTGAAACTTCCGTCTGCTGTTACTGCGGTCCACTTATCGTCTAAAACACGCGTGCCGGGCTTGCCAAAATTCACCATCGGCTCGATTGCCAGGACCATGCCCTCTCGAAGGCGGGTGCCATGTCCTCTCGAACCGAAATTCGGGATTTGCGGCTCTTCGTGCAGCTTGGTCCCAATTCCGTGTCCTACAAATTCGCGGACTACGCTGAAACCATTCGCCTCGACGTATTCCTGAACAGCAGCTCCCAGATCGCCAACTGCGTTTCCGATGCGGGCCTGTTCGATACCTTTGTAAAGCGAAGCCTCGGTTACCTCCAAGAGCTTCGATACCTCAGGCGTAATCGCTCCGTTCACCGGGACCGTAATCGCAGCGTCGCCGTAATACCCGTCCAGCACAACGCCGCAGTCAATCGAAACAATGTCGCCAGCCTTCAACAGCCGCTTCGTTGAAGGGATGCCGTGAACGATCTCTTCATTTATCGAAGTGCACAGCACACAGGGATAATCGTAGTATCCCTTGAATGCAGGCTTCGCGCCCAAGTCCTTCATCTTCTGTTCGGCGGCCTGCTCCAAATCCATCGTAGTCATGCCGGGTGCGACCAGATCGCGTAAGTAGTCGAGCACCTCGCGAACGACGTGGCCGCTGCGCCGCATCTTTTCAATCTCTGCCGCGGATTTGCAAACAATCGCCATGATTCCTAATCGCCATCTGCTACTGTCGCTGCCCGGCTCTCAATGATCTGAAAGAGTTGAGCTGTGACCTGGTCTACCGGCTGATCGCCATTCACCACAATCAGGCGGCCCTTTTGTCGGTAATACTCTGCAACCGGCTTAGTCTGGCGCTCGTAAGCGGCCAGACGCTCAAAAATTACCTCGTCGCGATCATCGTCGCGAATGATGAGCTTGGAACCATCAACATCGCAGAGATTATCAACCTGGGGTGGCCGGGAATGGATGTTATAAATCCTGCCGCAGGTGGGACAAGTCCTTCGTCCAGTAAGCCGACGCGTTAAAACATTATAATCTACGTCAATGCGGATCACAATCGGCAGGCACTTCGCCTTCGAGTTGTCAAAGAACTGATCCAGCCAAAGCGCCTGGGCCGCAGTGCGCGGAAACCCATCAAGAATAAACCCGCGGTTACAATCGGGTTTACTCAACCGTCCCGCAACCATGTCACAAACCAAATTGTCGGGTACCAGCTCACCGCGTGCCATCACATCTTTTGCCAGTCGGCCCAACTCTGTACCTTGCTGCACATTCTCGCGAAGAATGTCGCCGGTGGAGACTTGCGGAATGCCATAGGCTTCCGCTATGCGCTTGGACTGGGTTCCTTTACCGGCGCCCGGCGGACCGAGCAAAACGATGGGACCGATGTTATGCGAACTTTCCTCTGCCATCGCCAGGCCTTATCCATCCCCAATCCAAACTTAGTGTCCAGGTTAATGTTGCAAAAATGCGTTCAGTTATGACCAGCTGCGACGTCCGCGAATCCGTCCGCTGCGGGGAGTAAACCCGTCGTAGTGCCGCATGATCAGTTGCGCTTCCACTTGAGTGACGGTATCCATCGCGACCCCCACGACGATCAGCAACGACGTGCCTCCGAAATAGAACGTCACGCCCAATCCGTTAGTTACCCAGTTAGGGAGTCGCTCAAAAAAAGCTCCCACTGCGCCCGGCAAGTGGTTGAGATGAATGCCGGCGATCATCCACTCAGGAATAAAAGAGATGATGATCAGATAGAGCGCGCCAACCAGGGTGATGCGCGTGAGAATCTCGTTGATATTGTCAGCGGTACGCTTTCCCGGCCGAATTCCGGGGATGAATCCCCCGTACTTACGCATGTTGTCCGCTACTTCGTTTGGATTGAAAACAATCGAAACATAGAAGTAGGCGAAAAAGATGATGCCAACTGCATACAGCAGCGTGTAAAGCGGCTCACCCCAGCGCAACCACTCGAGAATTGGTCCGATCACACGATTGTTGTGGAAGGCCTGACCGAGCATTTGGGGGAGCGTCAAAATGGACGAGGCGAAAATTACCGGCATCACGCCGCCGGCATTCACGCGCAAGGGCAAGTGAGTGGACTGTCCGCCCATGACTTTGCGGCCCACGACGCGCTTGGCATATTGCACCGGAATACGCCGTTCGCTGCGCTCCATATAGACGATGAAGGCCACGACCAACACCATGAGCGCGATGAGCATAATGACGGCAGGAGCGGTAAATACTCCCCAGGCATCGGTCCTAATCTTGTCCCAAAGATCCGCTACGCCACGAGGAAGGCCGACTACAATGCCTGCAAAAATCAGCAGCGACATCCCATTGCCGATGCCGCGCTCGGTAATCTGTTCGCCCAGCCACATGATGAATGCGCTGCCCGTTGTGAGGGTCAACATCGTCATCAGGACAAATCCCACACCGGGATTGTTTACGAAGTCTCCGGTCTTCTGCAGGCTGATCGCAATTCCAAAGGATTGCACCGCGCTGAGAATGACGGTGAGGTAGCGCGTCCACTGGGTAATCTTCTTGCGTCCCAGCTCGCCTTCTTTTTGCAGCTTGGCTAAGGGCTCATACACCACCGTCAGCAACTGCAAAATGATCGAGGCGGTGATGTAGGGCATGATGCCCAGTGCGAATACCGTGAGGCGCTTGAACTGGCCGCCCGAGAAAAGGTCAACCAGGCCGAGAAAGCTTCCTCGGTTTTGCTCGAAAAACTGTTGCAGCTTATCGGCATTCACCCCAGGAGTTGGGATGTGTCCACCCAGCCGGTAGACGGCCAGCAGGCCCAGTGTAAACAGAATTCGCTTACGCAGGTCGGGGACGCGAAATATGTTTGCCAGCTTCTCAAACATTACTGCAGAACCTCGAATTTACCGCCTGCCTTAGTGATCTTGTCCTGGGCGGTCTTGGAGAATTTATGGGCATGAACAGTGATTGGAGTGGAGAGTTCTCCGGTGCCGAGCACCTTAACGCGATTCTTGGTGCTGACGATTCCGGCTTTCCGCAAAACGTCCGGGGTGATGATGTCTTCACCCAGATTTGAGAGCCTGTCAAGATTCACGATGTTGTATTCGACGCGGAAAATGTTGGTGAAGCCGCGCTTCGGCATGCGGCGGTGTAACGGCATCTGTCCGCCTTCAAAACCACGCATCATCCGGGAGCCGCTGCGGGAGCGCTGGCCTTTATGTCCGCGGGCGGACGTCTTGCCCATGCCCGAACCCATACCGCGGCCCACGCGCTTCTTGTTTTCCGCTGCCTTCTTTGGTGCTCGAATGTTTGAAAGATTCATAGACTAAGCGTGCCTCGGGAGCTTCAGCTCCAATTCTGTTTTGCGTGCAGTCCGCTACGGCCCAACAATTTCGACTAAATGCGGAACCTTCGCGACCATGCCGCGAATGCCGGGAGTGTCGGGCCGATCGATAACCTGGTTCAGCCGCGTAAATCCCAGCCCGCGAATCACCAGCTTGTGCTTCACCGGCGTGCAGATAGACGAACGCACGTACTTGAGGAGAAGCCTTCCTTCGCCCGCATTGCTTTTCTTCGCCATCATCTTCAAAACTCCTGTTGCTAAAACTCTTCCTGTTGGCGCTGCGACATCTGTTCTTGCGAACTTCTAAAGCTCTTCCACTGACTTACCACGCATAGTGGCAACGTCCTGTCGATTCTTGAGCCGCTTCAACGCATCGAAAGTCGCCTTGATTACGTTGTGCGGATTCGTTGTTCCGATGGATTTCGTTAGCACATTCTGGATGCCGACCGAAGTCATCACCGCGCGCACTGCTCCACCGGCGATTACGCCGGTACCTTCAGGAGCAGGCTTCAGCAATACTTTGCCGGAACCAAAGCGCCCCAAGACCATGTGCGGAATGCTAGTCTGGGTCAGGTTCACACGAAAAAGATTTTTCTTCGCGGACTCAATTCCCTTGCGGATGGCCTGCGGAACTTCCTTCGCTTTGCCGGAACCGTATCCCACCACGGCAGAACTCGGATCTCCCACCACCACGAGCGCCGCAAAGGACATATTCTTACCGCCCTTGACCACTTTCGTGACGCGGTTAATGGCAACTACCTGGTCTTTCAGCTGATACGAATTCGCGTCGAGCTTTTTAATTACTGTTGGCATTCTTAGACTCTCGTTTCAACTTTCTTCGCATTTTTTAACGATGACAGATGCGAAATACCTTCACTAAAAAAACGTACTAAAATTCCAGGCCAGCTTCACGCGCGGCATCGGCCAGAGCTTTGACGCGTCCGTGGTAGATGTATCCCCCGCGATCGAACACTACCTTCGAAATTCCCTTTTCCTTGGAACGTTCGGCGATCGCTTTCCCTACCGACTTCGCCGCCGCAAGATTGCCACCGGCTTTGCGTTCCCCTTTTTTGCCTTCGGCGGAATTCGCTGAAACCAGGGTGGTTCCGTGGAGGTCATCAATGACCTGCACGTAGATATTATTTAGCGAACGATAAATATTCAGCCGCGGGCGTTCGGCGGTACCTTGAATCTTTTTACGAATGCGCTCGTGCACGTGCCGCCGGTTTGTGTTCTTCGATGAAATATTCAGCATAAGTATTCTTCTTTCGTCCCGGGTTTCTATGCCGGGTAGACGCTGCGCGTCCGGTTAAACTTCAGAGCAAACTCGTTACTTGGCTCCGGTCTTTCCAACCTTCTTCTTCAAGCGCTCGCCCACGTAGCGCACGCCTTTATTCTTGTACGGATCAGGCGGACGCAGTCCACGCATTTCTGCGGCAACCTGTCCAACTTTTTGACGGTCAATTCCAGTGACCGTCAATTTCGTCTGCTTCGGATCCACCGCCGCTTCAATTCCACTCGGCAACGGATACTCGATGGGATGGGAATAGCCAAGAGTAAACACCACCATGCCCTTGCCCTTCATTTCGGCGCGATACCCGATACCGACAATTTCCAGCTCACGCGTCCAACCGCGAGTTACACCCTCGACGGCGTTATTGACCAAGGCGCGCGCGAGTCCGTGGACAGCGGCCTGCGAGTCGTTTTCTCGGAGTGCAAGGAGATGGCCGTCCTGCTGCTCGACCCGAATACCCTCCGGCAACGTTGTTTCCAGCTTGCCCTTGGGGCCTTGGACGGCAACAGTATGGCCTTCCATTTTCACCGTAACTCCTTTAGGGAGCGGTATCGGTTTTTTTCCAATTCGTGACATAGCTCTAATTTCTCAGCTTTCAGCCCTTACTGTCGGCACCATTGCATCCTGGCACTCAACGGGCAGCGCTCGTAAACAGCAGCGGTTGTTACCAAACCTCGCACAGCAGTTCGCCGCCAAGGCCCTGTTTGCGCGCCTGACGTCCGGTCATCACGCCTTGCGGAGTCGTGAGGATGTTGATCCCCAGTCCACCCAGCACGCGTGGAATCTCGGTGCGGCGCACGTAAACGCGGCATCCCGGGCGCGAGACGCGGCTCACATTGGAGATCACGGCTTCGTTGTTGTTGCCATACTTCAGGTAGATGCGAACAACTTTGTGCCCCTCTTCCTCGGCAGCCTTGAAGTTGGAAATGTAGCCCTCTTCTTTCAAAATGCGGGCGATCTCCAATTTCAGCTTGGAAGCGGGAACATCTACTTTCTGGTGGCGAGCGTTAATCGCGTTTCTGATTCTCGCCAGCATATCTGCGACCGGATCGGTCAACCTCATCGCTTTGCTTCTCCTCCGTCGCCCGTTTGCTTCGGATTATTGCTGCTCACCGAAGAACCTGCGGCCACGTTAACTTCGCTTTCAGCTCTCTGCTGTCAGCTTTAGCTTTTAGCTACGGCTTCTAGCTCCTTGCTTACCAGGACGACTTCGACACTCCGGGGATTTCGCCCAGGAGCGCCAGTCCGCGGAAACACATGCGACACAATCCAAACTTGCGCAAAAAGGCGCGCGGACGGCCGCAGATTTTGCAACGGTTGTGCCTGCGGGTGGAAAATTTGGGCTTCTGCCCTTTGGCCCGCGCGTCGTCAAACTTCTTATTGATCTTCGCGTCTTTAACTCTTTTTGCGGTGGTTGCCATGAATTCCTTTTTCTAACTTTTTCTAATTTCTAAACTTCATGCCCGGAACGGCATGCCCATGTGCTTCAGCAGCGATCGCGCCTCATCATCACTGCGCGCGGTCGTAACAATGGTGACGTTCATACCCTTTTGCTTATCTACTTTGGAGTAATCAATCTCCGGGAAAATCAGCTGATCGCGGAGGCCCAAGGTGTAATTGCCACGTCCATCAAATGATTTGCTCGATACTCCGCGAAAATCGCGGACGCGCGGCAGCACCACATTTACTAGGCGGTCGAAAAACTCGTACATGCGATCACCGCGCAGGGTTACCATCGCGCCGATCGGCATACCCTCACGCACTTTGAAAGCCGCAATGGATTTCTTGGCCCGGGTCACCACGGGCTTCTGTCCGGTAATCTGTCCCAGCTCGTTGACTGCGGGATCAAGAATCTTTGCATTCTGGGTCGCTTCGCCGACGCCCATGTTGACCACGATCTTATGCAGCCGCGGCACCGCCATGGGATTCTTAAGATCGAATTCCTTCAGTAGCGCGGGGGCGACTTCCTTGCTGAAAAGCTGCTTGGTGCGCGGCGTTTCTTTGGAACTGTGACGCGCCACGACTGCAACCTTCGGTTCCTGCTGCTGCTTTTCGCCCTGCCTCGGCTTTTTATCCTTGTTTGCGTCTCTATCTTTGGCCATTGCTCAGATACCTTTTCTGCTCAGAAATCTTTTCTTACTTCTCTTACTTACTTGTCCAATGTCGTGCCGCACTTCCGGCATACTCGCACTTTACGATCGCCACGAACTTCGTGACCAATGCGCACCGGTCCGCAGGTCCCGCAAACCAGTTGCACATTCGAGAGCGCAATCCGGCTCTCCTGCTCGGCGATTCCGCCCTTGATGTTGCGCTGCGGATTCGGACGCACATGCTTTTTCACTAGCATGACGTGCTCGACCAGAAGCTTGCCTGCATCCGGAAACACGCGTAGAACTCGTCCTTCTTTTCCTTTATCGCGGCCAGTGATTACCTTGACGGTATCGTTGTGCCGGATATCCACTCGCTTGTGATTTCTAACGACAGTCTTCATTTCAGTGTCCGATTCTCGATTTTCTTTCTTAACGATCTGCTCTTCGATCAGTCACGCCTCTTACAGAACTTCAGGCGCGAGCGAAACAATCTTCAGGAACTTTTTCTCGCGCAGCTCGCGGGCCACGGGACCAAATACGCGCGTCCCCACCGGCTCGCCCGCATCGTTGATCAGCACCGCCGCATTGGAATCGAAGCGAATATAAGTGCCATCGCGACGTCCATATTCCTTGCGGGTACGCACGATGACCGCTTTCACCACCGTCCCCTTCTTAACCTGCCCATCGGGGGAAGCTTCCTTGACGCTGGCGGTAATGACGTCTCCCAAGCCAGCCCGCAATCCCGTGGAACCGCCGAGTGGCAGAATCATCTGCAACTTGCGGGCGCCAGAATTATCGGCGACCTCGAGCATGCTTCTCATCATTAGAGCCATAAGTCAGTCTCCCTGAAATCCCTCTGCACCTGCTAGGAAGTTACTTCCGCTGCCGCCGCTATCACTTCCGGCGCCAACGCTGTCTTGCGCACGATCTGCTTCAGACGCCATCGCTTCAGCTTGGATAGCGGACGAGTTTCTTCCAGTCTCACCACGTCGCCAATGTGCGCTTCGTTCTTTTCATCGTGGGCATAAAATTTCTTCGCTTTGGATACCACTCGCCCGTAGAACGCATGCGACTTCTTGCGCACCACTTCGACCACGATGGTCTTCTTCATGCGATTGGAGACCACTTCTCCAACCACTTCCTTGCGCCGGCCCGCGGCGGGCGCGTTTTCCTGAACTTGCTTGCTATTGGTTTCAGCCATTACTTCTTCTCCGTTTTGCGGACAGCCGCGACTTTCGTGCCGCCAGCTACAATCTCTCGCTCGCGCGACACGGTCTTGACGCGCGCGATATCTTTGCGCAGGCCGCGCATCTTCTTCAAGCTTTCGGTCTGCCCCATCTTCATCTGGAACTTCAGCTTGAAAAGTTGCTCACCCAGCTCGTTCTGCTGATGACGAAGCTCGTCATCGGTAAAATTCCGGACCTTTTCAGATTTCATAGTTCGCTCTTCACTTCAAATCTCAGTTACTGCTTCCACTCTTCTGCCGATAACTCAGTGAGTCGCGGATTGTCGCTTCACGAACGAAGTTCGCAACGGCAGTTTGTGGGACGCCAAACGCATTGCCTCGGTGGCATCCGTTACCGAAACGCCTTCCATCTCGAACAAGATTTTGCCCGGTTTCACTACAGCAACCCAGTGGTCCGGAGCCCCCTTGCCTTTTCCCATGCGGGTTTCGGCAGGCTTCTTGGTGACCGGCTTATCTGGAAATAACCGGATCCAGATTTTGCCGCCTCGTTTCACAAAGCGAGTCATAGCGACACGGCTGGCCTCGATCTGCCGGTCGGTGATCCAACCGGGTTCAAGGACTTTTAGTCCAAAGTCTCCAAACGCCAGCTCGCTTCCGCGCCAGGCCTTGCCCGTCATGCGTCCGCGCTGCTGCTTGCGGTACTTCACTTTCTTCGGCATCAACATAAAAGCAGCCCTTAATCCCTTTTCTCAGCTCTTCTTAGTGGCAGACGCTAACTAAAATGCGCCTACTGGTTGCTGTTGATCGCGCTTCTTTGCCGCCGGCAGAATTTCGCCTTTGTATACCCAGCACTTCACGCCGATAACGCCGTACGTGGTGCGGGCCTCGGTAAAGCCGTAGTCAATGTCGGCGCGCAGCGTATGCAGCGGCAGGCGGCCCTGCAGATACCATTCTGAGCGCGCGATTTCGTTTCCATTCAAACGCCCGCTCACGCGGACCTTGATTCCCTTGCAGCCGAAGCGCAAAGCGGAGTCCACCGACTTACGCATAGCACGCCGGAATCCCACGCGCTTCTCAAGTTGCAGCGCGATCGCTTCCGAGACCAGTTGCGCATCCAGTTCCGGCTTATGCACTTCCTGGATATCTATGTAAACTTCGCGGCCAGTGCGCTTCTGCACGTCCACTTTCAGCTTGTCAATCTCAGCGCCTTTGCGTCCGATGATGATGCCCGGACGCGCGGTCTTGATAATGACGCGCAGTTTGTTGCCGGGACGCTCAACCTCAATCGAGCTGACGCCCGCAGATTTGAGCTTGTCCTTCAACTCTTTCTTCAGCTTGACGTCCTCAAGCAAAAGCTTGTCGTAATCTTTTTCGACAAACCAGCGCGACTTCCACGGCTTGGTGTAGCCGAGGCGAAAACCATAAGGATGGACTTTTTGTCCCATGATGCTCCTGAAAATCAGTTAACTAACTTCTTAATTCCAACGTTGTCTAGCGAGCTCCCGAAAACTTCTTTTCCGGCTTTTTGTTGCCTTTGGCCTTAGTTCTTGCCGGAGCCTTGCCTTTCGCTCTGGCTTTGGTCTTTGGCCTGGTGGAACCCTTGCTCCCAGAACTTTCTTCGCCGACCACCGTGGCCAACTCTTCCCCGCTTCGGCCGCGTTCCGCCAGCGCAATCTCGATGTGCGAAATGCGCCGCACGTATCTAAACGCCCGTCCCATAGGCGCGGGACGAATACGCTTCATCCGCGGACCATCGTTCGCCACCGCGTGCTTGACGTAAAGATTGTCCACGTTGACGTCAATGTTTTTTTCCGCGCTCAAATAGTTCGCGTTCTCGAGCGCCGACCGCAGCAACTTTTCGACCGTCGCTGCCACTCGCTTCTTGGTAAATACCAGCGTGTTGAGCGCTTCTTCGACACGCTTGCCTTTAATCAGGTCCAGCACCAGGCGTGCCTTTTGCGGCGAGACGCGCATGTAACGTGCTTGAGCTTTAAATTCCATTTGCGTCTCCCTCTATGCCTTGGGCGCTGCCGCTCCGGCGCCCGCTGGAGCAGGTGCGGGTCGCGCGGCCGTTTCCGTCGCCGCTTTCATCGAGTGACCCTTGAATTGGCGGGTGAAACTGAATTCGCCAAGCTTGTGGCCAACCATGTTTTCCGTGATGTAGACGGGAATAAATTTCTTTCCGTTATGTACCGCGATGGTATGTCCTACCATCTCCGGGATAATCGTCGAGCGCCGCGACCAGGTGCGCAGCACCTTCTTTTCATTGCGGGCATTCATGCCATCCACTCGCACTTGCAGGTGGCCATCCACGAACGGTCCCTTTTTTGTTGAACGTGCCATAAGTCAGCTCTCAGCTTTCGTTGTAGCGTTACTTCTTGCCGCGACGGTTCACGATAAATGCGTCCGTACGCTTGTTGTTGCGTGTCTTGTATCCACGGGTCGGCTGTCCCCAGGGGGTTACGGGATGCCGTCCACCGGAAGTCTTACCTTCGCCACCGCCGTGTGGATGGTCCACAGGATTCATCGAAACGCCGCGGTTGTGCGGACGTTTTCCCAACCACCGTGACCGGCCAGCCTTACCAATGGTGACATTTTCGTGATCGCTGTTGCCCACCTGTCCAATGGTCGCCATGCAATCCTGCGCAACCTTGCGAATTTCTCCGGAAGGCAATTTCACCAGCGCGTAATCGCCTTCCTTGGCGACGAGCTGCGCCGAACCGCCAGCGGAGCGCACCATTTGCGCGCCCTTACCAGGCTTCAATTCGATATTGTGGATCGTCGTGCCCGGAGGAATGTTGCGCAGCGGCAACGCGTTACCCACCAGGATGTCGGCCTCCGGGCCACTTAGAATTTTTTGCCCGACCTTCAGGCCATCCGGTTGCACGATGTATCGCTTCTCGCCATCGGCATAGCTCAGCAACGCGATGCGAGCGGACCGGTTTGGATCGTATTCAATCGTCGCTACCGTCGCGGGAATCCCAGTCTTGTCGCGCTTGAAATCAATGATGCGCAACTTGCGCTTGTGGCCACCGCCAATAAAGCGCATGGTGGTCTGCCCGCTGTTGCGCCTTCCACCAGTGCGCGGCTTAGGCTCAAGCAACGGCTTATGCGGCTGCGTGGAAGTAATATCGTCATTGACGATGGTCGTGCGGTAACGCAGCGTCTGTGTTGTCGGTCTATAGGTCTTGATTGGCATAAGTACTCTTTTTTTAGCTATGTGCTTTCAGCTCTTAGCTGACAGCGGCCTTACAAATTCTGTGCATACTCCGGCATCTTTTCGCCGGCCTTCAGTCTTACAAATGCCTTTTTCCAGTCGGGACGGTAGCCGGAGAACTTTCCCCGCCGACGCTCTTTCCCCGGATAGTTGGCCGTGCGGACCGAATGCACCTTCACTTTGAAAATGCCCTGCACCGCCTGCTTGATTTCAGTCTTGGTCGCGGCTTTGGCCACCTGAAAAACCAGCGTGTTCTGGTTTTCCTTGATCGCCAAACCTTTCTCAGTAATTACCGGGCGCTGCAAAATCTGGTATGCGGATTTCATCAGGCCACCTCCGCAGCTTTTTCAGGACGTACCTTGCGTTTCGGCGTCCGCGATGCCTTCTTCTCAGGCTTCGCTTCCTTGCCTTCGTTGGCTGGATGCTGCCGCTTCGACACGGAACTCTTCAACGACAATTGCAATTTCTCGATGGAATCGTGCGAGAAAATCGCGCGGTCGTAGCGCAGCAAGTGATATGGATGAACTTCATTTCCACTAACCAACTCCACGCCATGAAGATTTCGGGAACTCAGGTGCAGGTTCCGATTCTGATGGCTGGCAGTTTCCACCAGCAGCACAGTGCCGTCCACTTTGAGCTTGTCCAGCGCGCCGCGAAACAGCTTTGACTTCGGTTCTTTCATGTCGAAGGTATTCACGATGATCAGCTTGCCATCGGCAACCTTCGCCGCCAACGCCGACCGCAATGCGCCCAGCAGTTTCTTGCGGGGAAACGTGTAATCGTAAGAGCGCGGTTGCGGACCATGCACCGTGCCACCATGCCTCCACAGCGGCGAGCGGATTGAGCCCACGCGTGCCCGCCCCGTGCCCTTCTGCTTCCAGAGTTTTTTCCCGGAACCAGAGACCAGCTTCTTATTTTTCGTTGCGTGTGTACCGGCGCGCTGTGCGGCGCGGTAATGCTTCACCGCTTCCCACAGCAGGTCTTCGTTCACCGCACCGAAAATCTCGTCGGCGAGGTCGAAGCTGCCAACCTTGGCTCCGCTTAAATCGTGAATGTCTATGCTTGCCATATCGTTTCTCGCGCTATCCCTTCTTGGCCGCGCGCTTGGCTGCCTTCAAAGGATCAACTGTTGCCGACCCGGCAAATCCGCGGCGCTCTCTGGGTGGCTTCTTGGCCTTGGTGATCACCAGGTATCCGCCGTTCGGCCCGGGCACGCTGCCCTCGACCACCAGCAGATTATCTTCTTTATCAACGCCAAGCACCCGCAGGTTACGGACCGTCACACGATCCACACCCATGTGTCCGGACATGCGCATTCCCTTAAACACTCGCGACGGAAACGCGGAAGATCCGATGGACCCGGTAATTTGAAACATCGAACCATGTGACTTCGGCCCACCCGCAAAATGATGCCGCCGCACAACACCTGCAAAGCCGCGTCCTTTGCTTGTGCCAACGATGTCCACAAAGCGTTCGCCCTCAAACATATCCACCAGAACCCGGTCCCCAGCTTTTAATGCAATCGCGGCGTCGCCATCGGCTTGGGCCTTCTCTTCCACTTCAACCGGCACTTCGCGGACAAACTTTACCGGCGGCAAATTATTTTTACCGAGATGTCCCCGCATCGGCTTCGTCAAACGCGACTGCTTTACGAATTCGACCAATCCGATCTGCGCAGCCACATAGCCATCGCGTGTCTGGGTCTTCTGCTGGGTGACCACGCAAGGTCCCGCCTGCAGCACAGTCGCCGGATGGATATCGCCCTTGTCGTCGAAGAGCTGCGTCATGCCGACTTTTTTTCCTAAGATTCCAGTTACTCTTGCCATTTTTCTTTCTCTCCGCTAAAGCCCAGCTTGGTGTTAACCATTGGCTGGGGAGCTTCGGCTGCAAATCAACCGAGCGGCCTGCTGCTTTCTATTTATGTTCCTTGCCAAATGCTTTGATCTCGACGTCCACTCCGGCTGGAAGATCGAGCTTCATCAATGCGTCCACCGTTTGCGGCGTGGGATCCAAAATGTCGAGCAAGCGCTTGTGCGTGCGAATCTCGAACTGCTCACGGGACTTTTTGTCCACGTGGGGAGAGCGCAACACGCAATATTTGTTCTTCATGGTGGGCAATGGAATCGGCCCCGCAATCTGTGCGCCCGTGCGCCGCGCCGTGTCCACAATCTCTCCGGTGGATTGATCGAGGATGCGGTAGTCGTAAGCCTTCAGCCTGATGCGAATTTTTTCGTTTCCTATCACTTTTGCTCTCTATCCTCTTCCGGCCCTCCGGAAAAAAAGAACTGGCGGCAAGCTGCAAGCCGCTATTCGATTTACGTGGCGCGGGCGCCCTCGCCCGCGAAAGCTTTAACTACTTCACGATCTCGCTGATGGTGCCCGCTCCGACCGTGTGTCCACCTTCACGGATGGCAAAACGCAGTCCCTTTTCCATCGCCACCGGCGT
>JBEEGK010000219.1:0-11982 GCA_041166845.1 Acidobacteriaceae bacterium | reverse complement strand
CAGCGCCACCGATTTTTGATTCTGACCCGAACCATATCTGGAATGGGACGTTCGAGTGTCTCTTCGTTCGCCAAAGCTCTGGTGGAAAACATTTTGGAGCCGACGTGGTTGACCCGCTGTTATGGGCGGACACACGGCATCTGCTAACTGGCGCTTCACATCGCCAGGCGCTCGGCTGCCTGGACGAATTTCTGAAGACACATGCAGAAAGCAAAGTCCACGACCCGGTAAAACGTGCAGTCTTTCAGCATGATCTTTGGGCAGTATTCGATTGGGTAGCGACGGGCGACAACTTTCCCAAACGCAGGAGCGAACTGGAGACTCGCCTGGCAAGAGTGATCCGCCGCGTGGCGCTCACTCCTGAAGAAGTTGCTGCCCTCCCCGATAATTATCGAGATGCGATAGTGTCCGAACGGTTCCCCACAGCCTATGATTCTCATTCCCCGCTCCGGCCATTCCTCCCGCCGGATTTGCTTCGCCCGGATGGCGCGTGGCTCTGTCTCAGCGCACATTCTGACGAGCCTACTGCAAACGAGCATTTTTCCGGGCGATCACGGTTCCTGATATTCATACAACTGCCCGGTGGCCGAGAGGTGACCAAGGCTTATGTCAGGAAGTTTCGCTCTTGGTCCGCGCCACTATTTCTGAACGATGCCCAAGGACACCCTTATCTATTAAACCTTTCTCTGCCGCAATTCCCCAAAGGACCTCAGGTCCTGCTGTTACGGCAAGCCATCGTAATCAATGCCCAAGGCAATTTGGTGCCAACTACGATGACCGAGAGCGTACAGATTCGGGCGTACCACTCCATTACTCCTGGCTCGAACTACACGCATTACACCAACGGACCGTCAAGCCACGATCAGGATTTCTTCGAATTTCGGATGCGGCGGCCGGAGTTGTTCACTCATCCCAGCGGAGGCTTGATTGCCGTACAACCCGGAGAAAAAGAATACGCGACGTTCAACCCCCACGGTAAAGACGCTTTCGAGTCTGCCAGCCCGTTTAATGAGGAAGGTGTCGTTCTAGAACGCTGCCGCGCATGCCACAGCGACTCGGGCATCCACTCGGTAGAGAGCCGCACCCAGTGGATTACAGGATCGCAGTGGGTTGACCAAGAGGACAGTGACGATCCGATTGCCTGGGAAACAATGGTGACTCTTGCACGCAAGCAGCGCCAGCCGGAGTTCACCCTTTTAAGACGGTTATGGCGAAGTACGCCGAAATAACGCAGCAATCAGGCTGGCTGATTTGAGTTTCAAAAAACAATCCTTTGCGAATCCTCACCGTAAATTCATCACCAGCAACTTCGGCTCGGTCATTTCTTAGATCGCATAGCGCAGTCCCTCACGTCCCAAGCCGGAGTCTTTTACTCCGCCATACGGCATGTGATCTATGCGGAAGGATGGCACATCGCCGGCGAGCAGTCCGCCGACTTCCAATTCTTCGAACGCCTGGAAAATCAACTTGGCGTCGCGAGTGAAAATGCCTGCCTGCAATCCGAATGGAGAATCGTTGACCTTGCGAATGGCGTCGTCGAAGGTGTCGTACGATTCCACGGTGACTACGGGCGCGAAAATTTCCTGACAATTCACTTTCATCTCTGGTCGTGTTGCAGTCAGCACAGTTGCATCCAACACCGATCCCCGACGATTGCCTCCACAGAGCAGTCGAGCTCCTCCGCGAATGGCTTCCTGCACCCAATCGCTTGCACGGACTGCATCACTTTCCCGAATTACCGGCCCAAGGTCAGTGGCTTCATCCAGCGGATCACCCGTTTGCAACTTGCTTGCGCCCGCAACCAGCAAGTCGGTGAATTTTTCAAAGACTGAACGCTGCACGAGAATTCGTTGCACCGAGATGCACGACTGCCCGGCGTAGGTGAAGCCTCCGGTGACGCAGCGCTCAGCAGCATAGGCGATATCGGCATCGCTGTGGACGATGATTCCCGCGTTCCCACCCAGTTCCAACAAAACTTTCTTCTTGCCTGCACGGCGCTTGATCTCCCACCCAACAGGTCCGCTGCCGGTGAAGCTGATCATTTTCAAACGGTCGTCCGTGATGAGCAATCCAGCGTCTTCATTGGATAAAGGAATCACGTTCAGTGCGCCATCCGGCCAACCCGCCTGCTGCACCGCCTCAGCCAGCAACAATGCCGTGAGAGGAGTTTGAGGAGCGGGCTTCAGTACCATGGTGCATCCGCTGGCGATTGCAGGCGCAACTTTGTGAGCAACCAGATTCAGCGGAAAATTAAATGGAGTTATGCCGGCAATCGGGCCGAGTGGGAACCGCTTCACCATTCCCCAGCGTCCGGCGGTGTATTCCTGCAAATCAAGCGGCAAGTATTCGCCGTAAATCCGCGTGCTCTCTTCGGCGGCCACAGTAAAAGTGAAAATGGAGCGATCTACTTCCGTACGCGCGGCTTTGAGCGGCTTGCCCGCCTCCTGCGCCATGGTGCGGGCAAATTCCTCTTTTCGTTTCCCTATATTTTCCGCGATCCGGCGCAATACTCGCTGGCGCTCAAATGCAGGTAAACGCCGCGTCGTGCCGAACGCTTTTACCGCAGCTGCGATCGCTGCGTTAGCGTGTTCGCTCCGTCCCTGGAACACGCTTCCCACCACCGCGCCATCGTAAGGTGACCGCACTTCGACCGCATCACCGTCTTCAACCCATTTACCGTCCAGCAGAAAACCCTGGGTGGCGACGGGAGTTATCGTCATCTCGCTCATAACTTTTATCCGACCTCGGTAACGCAAATCACAACATTACTAGAAGATTATAAACTTTCGGTGCGGGCGAGAACTCGGAGATAATTGCGCTCACCAGTTCCAGTCGAGAGGCCCAGTTGCGCGAAAACATTCTGGAGCTCGGAAATTTGTTGCGGAAGCGCGCTATCTCTTCCGAGGAGATAACGAAAGAATGCCTCTCGCGCATAGAGAAATTGAATCCTACGCTGAATGCGTTTATCACGGTCACCGCTGATTCCGCACTTGTTCAGGCACAGCTTGCAGATGCGGAAATTCGAAAAGGGAAATGGCGAGGACCTCTTCATGGCATCCCGCTCGCGCTGAAAGATCTCATTGATACCGCAGGCGTCCGAACCACTGCGGCCAGTGAATTATTTAGAGATCGCATCCCCACACAGGATGCTGAGATCGTCGCGCACCTGAAAGACGCTGGCGCCGTTCTTCTCGGCAAACAAAACCTCCATGAGTTCGCTTACGGAGGCAGTTCGATGATCAGCTACTTCGGCGCCGTGCGGAATGCGTGGAATCCGGAACACATTGCCGGCGGATCGTCTGGGGGCTCGGCCACGGCGGTAGCAGCCAGCCTTTGTTACGGAGCGATCGGAACTGACACTGCGGGTTCGGTGCGCGAACCGGCTGCGCTATGCGGAGTTGTGGGATTAAAACCAACTTACGGACGAGTAAGCGCGCGCGGGGTGGTTCCGCTTTCTCAGTCCCTCGACCACGTCGGCCCCATCGCGCGCAACGTTTCTGACGCAGCGGTGCTATTCGAAGCGATTTGCAGCGCAGCCAGGGATAAAGTTGCAGACGCCAATTGGCTGCTCGATCAGAATTCGAACGTGGTTAAAGAGAAATTAAAGACCTTGCGGATCGGAATCCCGCGACAGTTCTTTTACGATGATCTGGACGGCGAAGTCGCCTCTGCGCTTGAGGAATCAATTCGGGTGCTCGCCACGATAGTGATGGATACTGTCGAAATAGAAGTGGCAGTTTCAACCGATCGCACTCTACAGGCGGGTGAAGCGTACGAGTATCACCGTGAGTCCGCGAGAAAAAACCCAGACCTCTATCAGCCCGAAACTCTGCGCCGCATTCTTACCGGTCATAACGTGTCTGCCACTGAAATCGAAAAGCAGCGAAGCGAACTGCGGCAGACTCGCCACGACATCAGTAGAGTTTTCGAAAATGTCAACTTACTAGTTACTCCCACTACGCCCATCCCGGCGCCTCCAATTTCTGAGCTCGAGGCAAATCCTGAACTGCTTCGTCCGCGGGAGATTCTTCTGCTTCGCAACACACGTCCGGTAAATGTGTGGGGATTGCCCGCAATCTCATTTCCATGTGGATTCACAAAAAGCGGTCTGCCGATCGGAATGCAGATCGTCGGCCCACACTGGGAAGAAGCGCTCGTTCTACAACTCGGGCATGCATTCGAAAAAGCAACTGACTGGCATCAACGCCGTCCGACGCTAGCGGACTAGTCAACCGAGCGAACGTCTTCGGGCAGATACATTACAAACAAGCAATTGCCGGTCAGTTTGGAGCAGGAAAGCAGGCCGCGCCTGAGTATCTTCGTCGGAGTCTCGTCGGGAAACGTAACGTTATATTTCGCGCTCTTGAGAGCTTCGCTGAAAACTTTCAGCTTGTCGTCTCCGCTGACAAATTTTACGCCCTCAACGGTCGCTCCTGATTTATTTGCAATCAGCATGACAAAAAATTCAGCGCTCGATGTTTCTTTCGCAACTTTGCCAAGCTGAATTGTGCGCTCGGCCGCCAGTTCGTCCCGGAATTTGCCGGCCGTCGGATCCACCTTTTTATCTGATCCCAAGATCTTCGCCAGGCGTCCGCGTGTCTCAGGCTCTGGACGCACTCCGTCAAGGGCCTTCGCATACGCTTGAATCGCATCATCTTTGCGGCCAAGTTTCTCGTAAATCTGTCCCAGATGATCTCCAACATCTGCCGACTGGCTCAAAGTCCACGCTGCGCCAACGTATTTTTGGGCCTTATCGAAGTCGCCTTTGGCGAAATTCACCCACCCGAGCGTGTCCCAATACGCATACAGCGCATTCATGTACGCCAGGTCGCGCTGATTGAGTTGATCGAGGCTGGCGTTGCGAAGCGCTCCAGCCGTGGCCGAGACGGCCGACTCCGCATATTGCTGGGCGCGGTCGAGATGCGATTGCTTCAATGAGAGCTGGTACGCGACGTTGTTCCAGACTTCCGGCGTCGCCGAAATTTGCACGGCCTGATCGAAGGCTGCCAGCGCCTTATCGTCCTTTCCTAGATTCAGATAGGCGTCACCGAGCGCCACTTGCGGTGCCGGGTTGTCGGACTTAATTGAGACTGCCTTCTCCAACTCCGGGACCGCTTTCTCGTATTGATGGGCCTCCGAATACATTTGCCCCAGCGCACCGTGCGCGTACTCGCTGAGTGGACTAATTTCGATCGCCTTGTTGTAGGCCACCGCAGCTTCATCGTAGCGGCGCGCTACCGACAAGGCCCACCCCAGGCTGGCGAATGCGTTTTCATCGTACTCGCTCACCTCCGTCTGCTTGCGGAATGCAGCAATAGCATTGTCCGTTTGCCGCAATGCCATGTAAGAGCGGCCGAGCGAATTCCAGGAAGCTTTGTCCTTGGGGTCGGCTTCCACAACTCGCTTCAGTAAATCAATCGCTACTGAAAAGTTTCCACGCTGGAATTCCGCATTCGCCGCATCTTTTAAATCATCACCCTTTAGATCAGTGGGGGCCGTCGGAGTACCTGCCGCCGTGCTGTCAATTGAAAGGTGTTGCCGCGTATCAGTAAACACGGCGCGCCGAAATGCAAGATAGTCGCTGGCGCGAGCCTGGGGCAGCTCTCTCACTCCCGTCACAAGCTTGCGCTCGGCGACAAAAGTGTTCTTCTCGACTTTGTAAGTTGCGTCGTACTGTCCGTAATCGCGCTTGAGCGAGAATGCCAGCGGCGCGCGCAGAGCATACTTCGCAGGAAACTCCAGCTTGACGTGATATTCGAATGTGCCCGGCCCATTCAATTGAATTGGATCGGTGCTGGCGCTGTCTTCGTCTGCGTCGGGTAGCGTGATTTCCGAGAGCGGCAGAGTCAGGTCGGATTTCTTTTTCGCCCAGTCCACAAAATTCTGCGCCGAGATGTCCCAATCAAAATGGAATGGCTCCCTGGTCGCCGCCGGATCACTCACATGCAAATTCTTTAGGTCGCCATTCAATCCTCCGGATGCGCTGATCTGACTGACAAACTGCTGCCATTTCGAGTTCGGCAGCCGCCGGAAGAGAATACGCAGAAAAAGTTCGAGATCGCCCCGCACCTGGTAATTCACGTGGCCATCCACTTTTCCGAACTCAGTAACCTTGCCTGCAAATTCCTGCACCTGCATGCTCGGGAACGGCGGGTCTGCCGGCGTTTCCTCGAGGTGTGCAACGCCCTCGGCCGGGATAACCAGACCTTGCTTTTTCCGGATATTTAGCGACAGCAAGCGAAAAGGTGCGACTTCAGTCGTGGTGTCCATCCAGACTTCTTCTTTACCGAGTGGAACAAGGCTGATCACGTGATCGAATTGCGAAGGGGAAGGCATATCCGGATCAAGCTTGCGGGAGGAATTAATCAGCACAGAAGAAGCGTGATAGCCGGAGGCTTCGAGCAAACTGGCAAGAAGCGTGTGTTTATCTTTGCAGTCACCATATTGGTTATGCAGCACGTCAGACGCAGCATGTGGCTGAAATCTGCCCACCCCGAACGACAGGCTTATGTAGCGAAAGTTTTTGGCGACAAAATCGTAGAGGGCTTCAATCTTTTCGAGGTCGGTATTTTTCCCTGCAGTGAGCTCCGCCGCTTTGGCGCGGATTTCCGCGGAAGGATTTCGCCGGTCATGCTCCAGCTCGCCGTACCACTTGCCCATCTGCGCCCAGTCGGCGAACGTAGTGATCTGGACAGCGGGCATGTCTGGCTCGTTCTTCTTGCGCGCCTTCTTGGCGGTTTTATTTTTGTCGCTGTCATCGTCGTCTGGCTCGCGATGCGAACTTGTCCAACGATAGATTTTGCGTCCACCCTCTTCCGAAATCTTGGGATCGCTACCCGGACGAGTCTTCAGCTTGATGCTGCGCTCTTTTGGAATATTTACTTCGAGTTTTTCGTCCAGCGCGATGCCAGTCTTAGCGAAGTCATGTTCCATCCAGAATTGGCCGGGGGCTAACGCGGTGTGAACCACGGTCACGATGTCGTACTCCAGTACTTCTCCCGGACGCAGTCCCGGTACCGTAATGTGTTTCTGGCGGAAATCGGTGTAGATCGGCGCTTCTTTCTGCAGGGGAGCGCTTAAATCCTGCACCGAATCCGGCGGGGCTGTCACGATCGTGCCATCGGCTTTCAACACTCGCACGTAGGGGATTTCAACTCGCTCGTTAGCCGAGTTGTAGCCGATCATCACCTGCCCTAATTGCTCGACTCCCGCTTCGCTTTGCACCCGAATGCGGGCATAAAGTTCGCGCTTTCCGGTGCCATCGTTCTCGAAGCGATAGGTCGTGTACCACTTCTCCAGAACGTAGGCCTCCTGCGAATAGTCAGGAGCTTTCTCCGCCGAAGTCTCCAGCGATTTGGGGACAGGAGCTGGCGCGGGCACGGTTTTCTGGCCATGCGATGGGACGGCGCAGGTTATAAAAATTAGAGAAAAAAGAAAGCGTCGAGACAAATCGTGTGTCATAGCGTGAAGTCTGTACCTCAGCATTCTACCTAACGAAGTCACCTTTTCATCGCGAACCGAACTCTCGATGTACTCAGATAAGATTACTTTCGTGCTCACGAAATCTTCTCCAAAGGCTGGCGTAAACATTCTTCGCAGCGATTCACTCAGTAATATTTCGTGGCTGGCCCATGGGTTCAGCACACGGACTAGAGGGGTTTTAAAGATTTATGGTGCGAAATCGCTGAATCTTAGCTTCACGTCACGCGATTCTCGAGTCGCAGTAGAACGCAATCGCAATCTCTTTCTGCAAGGTCTTGGCGCATCTGTCAAATCGTGGCCCCTGATTACGTTGCGCCAGATACATTCGGACATCATTCATTGCATCTCTGGCTCAACACAAAGAGAGCTGACGGGCGACGGTCTCATAACCCAGAGACCGGAAATTTTGCTGGGCATTCAGACTGCCGATTGTTTGCCTGTCATTCTTGCCGACGCTAAGCGCCGCGCTGTCGGCATTTTTCACGCAGGCTGGCGCGGCACCATAAAACGCATCGTGGAAAAAGGTGCGGGAGAGATGCGGCGGTATTTCGGCACTTTGCCACGAGACATCAAAGCCGCCATCGGACCTGGCATCCATGGCTGCTGCTACGAAGTTGGCCCGGAAATTCGCGAATCGTTTGAGTCGCAGTTCTCCTACGCGGATAAATTGTTTCGTGAAGTCGAAGAGTCCGATCCCGTTCGGGAAAAGTATCCCATGCTGTTTCTGACCGCGCGGGCGCCCGGGCACAGCGACCTGCCCAAGAAAATCTTCCTCGATCTGCCAGAAGCCAATCGCCAGCAATTGCAGGCCATCGGCGTTCCTGCTCGCAATATCAGTGTGTCGCCGCTTTGTACGGCTTGCCGCACCGATGTACTTTTTTCTTATCGCGCGGAAAAGGGGATGACCGGAAGAATGATGGCAGTCGTTGGAATTAAAACTTAATTTCGCGCAGCGGATTTCTTTGGCTTTTCAACCGGCTCGTTTACGAGAGCATCGAGCTGCCGCAAAGTTTCATCCGTGGTGAGCGAGTACATCTCCCGGCCGACGCCTTCGCCGGATTCGAGCGCGGTCTTGAGATAGTGGCCCGCGATTTCAACGGCAAGCGGATCGGTGATCATCTTACCGGTGCGGTTTTTGTATTCAGTCCAGGCAGGCAGCGGAAGCGCAATCCAGAGAGGACGGCCGTCAACCAGAAATTTAATGTCCACCGCGTCCGCGTGACGCGTGGCAATGGCGACAATCAAGGCTTGATAGACGCAGTGAACGTTCTTCTTGGTCCAGCGGTCAAGGGCTGTGAAGTTCTGATACATGAATATAAAGACTATACCGAATGCCGACGGCGTGAGTAAAACCGGGAGCGATCCGTCCAATGGATTATCATGTGCGAGCCATTCCAGTCAGGCTGACTAACTCATTTCAATGATGAATCTCGGAATCCTTCTCTCGGGACGCGGCTCGAACTTCGAAGCCATCGCGCGGAATGTTGCGAAAGGAAAAATTCCTGATGCGCGAATTGCGATTGTAATTTCGAATCGCGAAGACGCTGGAGGTATAGAGGTTGCCAGGCAGCTCGGACTCGCTACGCGCGTGATCCCGTCGAAGGGAAAACAGCGACAGGAGCACGACCACGAAATCGTCGCCGTCCTCAGCGAACATGGCGTCGGACTAGTTTGCCTGGCGGGGTACATGCGCCTGCTTTCCCCCTGGTTCGTGCAGCAATATCCGCATCGCATCCTCAATGTCCATCCATCTCTTTTGCCGGCGTTTCCGGGGCTTGAAGCTCAGGAGCAGGCATACGCCTACGGTGTGAAGGTCGCTGGATGCACGGTGCATTTCGTGGACGAAGAACTCGATCACGGGGCAATTGTCGTTCAGAAGTCCATGGCAGTGCTGGATTCCGACGACGAGCATTCGCTGGCGGAACGCATACTCGAGCAGGAGCATCTGGCTTACACCGAAGCTATCAATCTTGTTCTGCAGGGAAAGCACGAGGTAGTCGGACGAAAATTCGTTCGTAAGAGGTCCTAGCCCGCCGAAGGACCGCCTCAGAGCTATCGGTATAATTCCAAGCAATGCCAACCTTCGCCCCTGTTGACGAACAACTCGCATATATCAGGAAGGGTTCAGCGGAAATTATCCGTGAATCTGAGCTGCGCGCGAAACTCGAGAAATCTTTCGCCGCAGGCAAACCGCTCCGGGTCAAAGCTGGATTCGATCCCACCGCGCCCGATCTCCATTTAGGTCACACCGTTCTGCTGCGAAAGTTGAAACATTTTCAGGACCTCGGCCACACGGTAATTTTCCTCATCGGCGACTTCACCGGCATGATTGGCGATCCCAGTGGACGCTCGGCGACGCGTCCTGCGTTGAGCGCGGAAGACGTCATGCGCAATGCAAAGACTTACATGACGCAGGTGTACAAGATTCTGAGTTCGGCCACTACCGAGGTGCGCTTCAACAGCGAGTGGCTGGGCAAGATGAAAAGCGAAGAATGGATTCGCCTGGCCGCCAAATACACGGTCTCGCAGATGCTCGAGCGCGAAGACTTTCACAAACGTTTCACGGAAGAAAAGCCCATCGCGTTGCATGAGTTGCTCTATCCACTTTCGCAGGGATATGACTCGGTGGTTCTTAAGGCCGACGTCGAACTTGGCGGCACCGACCAAAAATTCAATCTGCTGGTAGGCCGTGAACTGCAGCGCGGATATGGCCAAGAATCACAAGTGGTTCTGACCATGCCGATTCTCGAGGGCCTCGACGGCGTGCAGAAAATGTCGAAGTCACTTAACAATGCAATCGGCATTCATGAGCCGCCGCTGGAGATGTACGGAAAAGTAATGTCAATCTCCGACGCAATGATGTGGAGATATTACGAGCTGCTCACAGACGTGCAACTGCCAGAAATCGCAAAGATGAAGGATGAAGTGAAGGCGGGAAGCGCGCATCCCATGCAGATGAAACGCCAGTTAGCGACGCGCATAGTTCGTGACTTCCACGGAGAAGCAGCGGCCAGTTCAGCCGACGAAAACTGGACAAAACAATTTCAGAAGCGGGAGATCCCGGAAACGATTGAGGGCGTGAAGGTTTCCTTCAGCAGCGTTAAGTCGGACAAAGCGTCAGACCCATCCGCATCTTTTTATTCTGACGGGGTTAAAATGCCGCACTCGCAAGTAGAAAGCGATTCAGCAAAAATGTACGGCGTCCGACTCGACAAGCTTCTTGCCGCTGCCGGTTTGGTTGAGTCTGCGTCCGAGGGCCAAAGAAAAATAAAAGAGGGTGCCGTGAAAATCGGGCCCGCCGGAGACAATGTCGAGAACAGCCCACTCATTTTCGTCACAGCGATTCCAGCTGAGCTGATCATCCGTATTGGCCGCAAGCTGAAGAAAGTAGGAATAACCGGCGAGCTCTAGAACTCGCAAGCTTTCACCCGAGGATCCCATGGGGATGTTCCGCCTGCACTCGTCGCTACGCGACTCCTTCCGCTCAACATGACAGGATTTAGAGGCCGGTCTAAAACCGTCCCCAACCAGATTCTGTTAGCCTCAAGCGCGCATGCGCGCAGCAGCCATACTCGGTCCGGGAAGCTCCCCGCAAGTTATCAAACGATTCCGGTCCCGGTCCGGCGTCACATGGTCCACCGGCATCCCCGCTAACGCAACCGAGGCCGACATCATTCTAATTTTCGGCGGAGACGGCACCATCCATCGTTATTTGCCGCAGCTTGTCGCTCTCCAATTGCCGGTTTTAATCGTCCCGTGCGGTAGCGGTAACGATTTCGCACGAGCTTTAAAGCTGCGATCCGTTCGCGATGCGCAGCGAGCATGGAATAACTTTGGCGATGATGAGTGTGTGCGGGCGATTGATATTGGCGTCATCAAAGAGTTGGACCACAAGTCTTCACCAAACGCTGCCCAACTCCGCCACTATTTCTGTTGCGTGGCCTGCGTAGGACTCGACGCCACAGTTGCGCGCCGCGCCAACGCTCTTCCCCGGTGGATTCGTGCACACGGTGGGTACGCGCTCAGTCTTCCATTTGCGCTGTGGAGCTTCAAATCTTTCGCAGCAAAATTTACTGCTCTCTATGAAGGGGCCGCACCGAAGGATCTCAGCAGCGAGAAAATGGTGCTCGCGGCGTTTGCGAATGCGCCTGCCTATGGCCACGGAGTGAAGATCGCTCCCCGAGCAGAATTGGGCGATGGCCAGCTCGACGTCTGTGTCGTGAGCGACATCGGCAAAATTCGCTTGCTCAGCGTCTTTCCGTCCGTCTACTTCGGACGTCATCTATCGCTGCCGCAAGTCAATTATTCTACGATCGAAAATTTGCGTATGGAAACTGAACGTCCAATGGATGTCTACGCCGACGGGGAATATGTCTGCCGTACTCCGATTGAAGTCAGCGTGGTGAAAGAGTCACTTCGAGTAGTGGTCTCGCGGCTGTAAGGGCGCAGAAGATCTTCGATGACGCTCATCCCTTAAGAATGATTTCCATTCCCTCAGAG
>JBEEGK010000218.1:0-2576 GCA_041166845.1 Acidobacteriaceae bacterium | reverse complement strand
ATATTCAGCGCGCTGCATGGGAGTGAGCACGTATCCGGGAGCGACTGCACACACGCGAATCTTTGGCGCGAGTTCGAGAGCCATAGACTTGGTCAGCTCAATCACTCCAGCTTTGGTGGCGTTATAGTCCGCATAGAATGGATAACCCATGATTCCGTTCGTTGATGCGGTCTGCAAAATCACACCACCGTGATGCTCCCACATGTGGCGAGCGGCAGTCTGGGCGACATAGAAAACTCCGGTGAGGTTGACGGCGATTACTCTGTCCCATTCGGCTGGTGTTATGTCCAAAAAGTTATGGCGAATGCTGATGCCCGCGTTATTGATCACGACGTCCACGCCGCCCATGATCTTGATCGCGTCGGCGAAGGCAGACTGCACCTGATCGAGATTTGAGACGTCGGCTTCCACCATCCCGGCAATTTCGGACAGTTCTTGTTGCAGGCGTTGACGTGCTTGCGCATCGTTATCCAGAATACAAACCGCCGAGCCCTCTTCCAGGAAACGCGCCGCGGTTGCCGCGCCAATGCCGCTGGCGCCGCCGGTGATGAGCACACGTTTTCCTTCCAGTCCGCGCATGTATTTTCTAAATAGGTTTGCCGCGAAATACGTAGATGAGTTCGATGATGAGAATGATAACCACCATGAGTTCCAGCACAAAGGCACGGCTCTGATTGAATTGGTCCACCATGAAGCGGTAGAGCTCTTCGGCAGTGCGGATTTTTTGGGTAACAAGGTTCTTGTAGTCCGGCACGCCCACTTTGGAGGCTGCCAGCTTATACAGGCGCGCGGAAAACATGTCGCTCAGAAACTTGATGGCGTTGTCAGCGTGCTCAGTCAATTCGCTTACGTCCAGCAATACTGTGTGCAACTTGGTAGCCGCTCTCGCAAGTCTCCAGCGCGCGAGCATGCCGGTGCCCTGGTCAAGAAATGAGTAGACGCCATCGAGTTCAAGCGTGAGTAGCTGGTCGTAGTGGCGGAACTCCAGCAACTGAGAGTTCGCGTATTCGAGAAGTTGAATGGCGGTTTCTGCGCCGGTCGCGCTGTCATAAAGAAAAGCCGCATTCCATCCGATGACGGCGAGGTCATTGGGATAGTAAGAAATTCGCGATTGCAGAATTTCATTGCGCTCGCCTTCGGAAAGCTGGGCTTCCTCTCCGCGAACGATCTGCGCGATACGAGGTCCGTGGGAAGCTACTAATTCCGCAGCCGATGGACATCCACGAATCTCGCGCACGTGGAAAATAAAATAGTCCTCGTTCAGCCACTCGCCATAGGGCTTGATCAGGGCGGGGGCAGAGCGTGCCAGCTTCTCGCGGACGATACTCGTGGCATGGCGCTCGAAGTCCACGTTGGAGATCCAACGGCTGCCCAGTTGCACCAGCATGTCCCAATCGCCGGAGAAAGGCAGCTCGAAGACCACGCTGATCACACCGTAATCGTAGTACTTGACCTGACTCTGGAGTTGTTCTCCGCTCTCTAACGTTAGCGTATCTACTGGTTCGACCACAGGCGGGCGCTGGTAACGAATGTAGCTGGGTGCGGGATGTTTTAGGCTGGGATGCTCGAGTGTGCGCGCGCCGAAGATTTTGCGAAGATCGTCAAGGCGAATTTCTTCGCCCACATCAAATTGAATCAGAACGCGAACAGAGCCTTCGATCACGGGTTTTTGACTAGCGGCCGCGGGCGCAGCGGATTGTTCCGTTAAGACCACCGAAGGTTCGAAGTTATCGGCCATTGATCACGATTCACAAACAGCTCAATAGCTGGAACTGCTACTGCCCACTTTTTTGCCGCTTACGGTCGCAATATGAATGCGGGTCTTGCCGTCCTGAGGCTCGATGTTAATTGTGACTACGTTCTTTTTATCGGTGGAAACAATGTTGTAGTGATCGCCATCCGAGACTGAGACGCGCCCGTCCGGCATCCTCGACTTATAAAATTCACCGACTTTCTCCGCGGGATCATCGCTTTCGAACTCGGCGGCGACGGTATGCATACCGCCAATCCTAAGATTGGCGGCACTTCCCTTTAGCGGGCGCGCCCCGGGATATAAATCAACTCCTAGATTTCGCACTGCCTCGCCGGCATCGTCCGTGCTCTCGACGCTTCCGAATGGAGTTTCAACGCGGACATTTCCGCCGTTATTTTCGATGTGACTGTGGCGCGCGATCCGCCACGCAATAAAAGCCGTGGACATCGCCGCCAGAAGGCCGAGTCCGATGACAACGGCGACTAAGATCAAGATGATCTTGAGAGCGTTACTATTCTGTGGAGGAGCAACCGCGGTCGAAGTGGGGGTGGGCGATGTGCCAAGCACTGGCTTGCCACATTTAGGACAAAATTTAGCCCCACCCTCGACGGTGGCGCCACATGAATTGCAGAATGCCATTTGTCACCTCGGGCACGCGAGAAAAGTCAGAAGGGCTTACAAAGGTTGGAGTATATCGTATCGCAGCCCGGGGGCATGCTCAACCGAGGGTACGCGTCCCGTAATCGAAGAGGCTCAACGCAAGCAGTATGAACAGCCAGAACATTGCCGCGATTACGACCAGCTTTGTCAATTTCTCGCTGGT
>JBEEGK010000217.1:0-6074 GCA_041166845.1 Acidobacteriaceae bacterium | reverse complement strand
GGATTATTGAAGCTTCGCAAGTCTGACCAACTGTTTGAAAGAAGCGTAACTGCATCGGCAATGATAGCAGCCGCCGCGTGGGGCGGTTCTACCCCGGCAGGATTCAGCCACATCGGGTCGGCGGCGCTGCTGTTGTAGTCGCCCGCCACATACACGGGATTTTCAGAGCCTACGGTGAAGCCGCCGGTGCCATCGGGCTTAGTGGGGACGTTTCCAAGCGAGGCATCCACTAACTTCAGAGCATGCCTTGCTCCGCTTACCCAGTTTGGACGAGCGGAATTTAAGCAGCTATTCATCCGTGCGAATGACTTCAGCGCATTCGCGTTGACCGTGCTATTGACAGTTGCGGCTCCGATAAAACCAAAACCTTCCCCCAAGTTAGTGGTTCCAAAGTTATCCAGCAATCCGTTGTTGTTGACATCCTCCGAGGACTGATTTCTACCCAAAGGTCTCGGCTCTAACGCGCCGTTTGGAGCTCCCGGAGCGCTGGAACTATTAATTATATCTTCAAGGCCGGAGTCCCCGGTCTTTGTGCCCGCGAGATGCACCTGGCTTCCATTTGGGCTGGGCAGCATTCCTCTTCGATCTGAAAAGTAGAGGATGTAGCCGTTCTGTGGATTCCAGTCAATGGTGGTCCCGATGGGATCGTTATTCAGCCACCTCCGCAAATTGCCCACATCCACTTCCACGATGTTCATGACGCCATTCGGAGTGCAGCTGTTGTTGCCCTGTTTCTGGTCCCGCGGCTCACCTTCGCGAGCGTCATAAATGTTGATCGGATACCAATTGTTCCTGCTGACGCTGGTCGCTTGCTGGCTGTCTCCGTAATAAGGTTGGTTGCTGCTGGCATCAATTTGCACCTCGGGCGGCTTACCGCTCGAAGTGCAGCTTACAATTCCGCAGGTCGCGGGGCTGCCAAGCTTGTCAACGATACCGTCGTTATTTCGGTCCGCGATCTGTTGCAGTAAAAGGATGGCGTTAGGGTTGACAGGGTTCGTTCCTGGCGCCGAAGGCGATGAGACACCACGGGCGAAACCGAGTTGCAGCCACTTGTCAGTGACTGGAACAAAATTGCCATTGACGAGAACTTCGACGCGCAGATAGCCGTCAATTAGATTCCACTTACTCGTGTTGGCTGCAGCTGGAGGCGTGTAATAAGGATAATTGTTCTTGCAAGCCGGGGCCGTGCAAACACTGATTGTATTCGGGATAGCTCCGGTCGCATTGCTAAGCAACGGCGCATACAGAGGCGATGAGGGTGACGAGCTGGGATTAGGAACTAGGGTGACCGCGGCCAATGGAGGATTCGACGGCTGGAACGGCCAGTCTGGCGATAGATTCGATACCCCACTGTTCCAGGTAGTAGGGTCGGGTATTGCGGTTGAACCTTCCGCGAAGTAAGTCGTGTAAAAATGACCGCCAGGTAACGCCGGCATGGCGGCCGGTACTCCTGCAGTTACTCCATGGCTATAGTCAGGGCCACTGTTGTACTGGCCGTTTGACAACCGTATGTTTTGCGAATCGGCAATACCGCCAGGCAACTCTGCTGGAGTGTCGGCAAGCAACACGCGAATTTCGGCGTCGTTATACAGACGCGATGTTCCCAGAGACGAGGTGATTCCCTCTCCAGCTGGCGGTTGCCGAATAATCTCGAACGGTTGCGCCAGTGTATTGCTCGGATTTGTGGTCGCCGCGCCATTGACGAACGGCAGGGTTAATTGCTTAACGCCCGTGTTGATCGCGTTTCCGTAGTTTCCATTGGTAATCCAACCGTTATAACTTGTCTGCGAAATTGTCTGCCACGAAGGAGGGCCGGAATTATAGCCGGACTGCGGAGGATTGCCTCCTGCCCCCGTCACGCTGCCTTCATTTAGCCCAATCGCGCGACACCCAGGCTGTGCTCCATCGCATCCCTGGGAAGTTGTAAGAATGTTGACTGTGCCGCTGTCGTTGTAGCTGCTAGCAGTAAGCCCGTTCGGAAGTACTTTGCGGATCACGTTGCCATAAGTTGTTATTTTATCGTGAAATGTCAATGTACTGCCGTTCGATACTCCAAGAAATAAATCTCCATTGGTATGTACACGGCCTTGGAAGTCCAGGTCAGGACTGCTAAAAAAGCCGAGGTCGCTTTCCGAGAACACACCAAACTGAAATACCGGAATCAGCGCGACTTCTACCGTCCGAAGCATGCTGACTTCCTGGCCTAGCGGTTCCAGAGCCGTTGCTTTTAACGTTATGGGAACCGTAAGTGCCGACAGGCCCTGGTAGGATCCTGTTTTAACTTGAGAGTAGGTGGTATTGAGTGTGCCGTTGGGTTTCGTTGAGGGTGTCAGCGTATAGTCCACGTACACTACGCCAGTTGAATCCGGCGGCGGAACCAGAGTACTCAGGCTGGTGATATCGCTGGCCACTGGAGCCTGAATCTGCTGAAAAGTGTTTCCTAGGTCGGACGTCATCTTTTCAATAGCGCCTTCAGCGGCCCGATAGGCCTTCGTGTTCTGCTGGTCATTGCCGCTCGCTCTGCCCTCCGTGTTCACCATCATCAGCAAACCGATGGCAACACCTGACAAAATGAGTAACAGCAATAAAGAAGCAATCAGTGTGAATCCCTGTGAACTCGATCTGTGGCTGCGCATAACGATGACTCCTCTCCCTCTACCGTTTCCATCTTTTTCGGATTCCGGCATTGCAAATAAGCGTTTCACTATTGGTACCTCTGCGTGAAGCTGAGGTTACGAGCGCTTACAGAGTTTTGAACATCCAATGACTGGTAACCTTGGGTAGGTCCAAGAATGCTTCGAGCACCGGGAAGCTGGCTGCGAAAGGTCAAGTGTGTGACGTTGATGGTGCGAATTTGATTGGGATTCACACCGATGGACTGCCCGCCGTCGCAAGTCGCATTCAAAAGGTTCCCGGCTGTGTCATAGGTATCGTAAGTAAAGCGCAAATCTGCGACGTTCTCGGCCACTGGAACCGGCACCCTGCCATTCACCTGCCTCATTAAGACTGGCGTCGGAACCCCAGCTCCCGAAGGATTCGGCTGATTCCACAAGTAGTATGTGATCATCCAAATTCGTTTAGCGAAGGCGCCCGGGGAGACTGCGCCGACCGTGGTAACGATCTGTTTGAGGTCGCCTGCGGTCCCAGCATTCTGGTTAAGGAGAAGCGGGTCCGCGTTGCCAAACAATACGGTGTAAGTCGGGCCGCCCCCGGCGGGGGCCGCAGCAGTCACTTCCGCGATAGCATAGCCCGTGGTTGCTGCGCCTCCATTTCCCAACTTGGCTTGAAAAAGAACTAAGTCACCCTGTTTGAGTCCAACACCGGGATTATTTACCGCAGCGTCCGCTGCATTAGTGGAAGTGAAAGTAACCGAGTTGCCGTTAACGTCATTAAAAGTTACTTGATAGTTAGAAAGTGGGAATGCGGCGTCGCCATAGACAATTGTGATGATGTCGGTTGGCCCTTTTGCTGCGTTTAACTGAATGCCTCTACTACACCCGGGTATAACTCCATAGAGATAAGGTATTGTTGACGCACCTACGGTCTGCGTTGGGAAGTTAATAGGAGTGTTGTTGTTTGGACCCAAGTACGATTTGCCCGTGTAATCTCGACCGTAAACCGGAGAGGTACCGGTTCCAGAGGTCAACGCTACTCCTCCCGTCGGCATACCTGCCCCCGCTAACCGAGTATCTTTGTTCAGCAAGTTAATCGCTGCGAGCGCAACCTGCAGCATCTCGGATTTCTGGGACACGATCCAAGTTGCCGCCATACTTCTGGCGAACACTTGCACGGCAACGCCGATTACCAAGCTTCCAATAGCAAGCGAGACCAGCATTTCTAATAACGTAAAACCTCGACTCAACTTGATATTTGAGTTGCGCACAGTTCCCTCTCTATCTGTATTGCGAAATATAGCCCGACAAAATAAATTGCTTGGGTACGGCCAGCTTGGGCGTCGTGTACTGCACGGTAACCGTAATGGTCCTTAAGTTTGAAACCGGGCTGCCGCCGGCAAGTACGTCGGCGATTGCGATGCTGCGCTTGAAATTGGTAAGCGGAAGAGTAATGTCATCCGAGGTACCAACAATTCCATCAGGTCCAGGAAGAGTAAAAATCTGAGGTGGGGCGCCGGAATCGTCCGCAGTCCCGATTACTGCATCGGGGCCTGCCTGATTAATCGGTTGCAGCCCAGCAACGAAAATTCCTCCCGTTGCGCCGGCATTTTCAATCTGCGCCCATTGCAGGTTCGCGGTATCGCGCGCCGTGTAAATACTTTCAATGGCATCCTGAGCCAATTGCTTCGCGATGCTGTCCTGCTGCGACGTCTGAGTGGCAGCCATCGTGAGTCCGAACACTCCCAGCAAAGACAGCAACCCAACAGTTAGAATCACCATGGAAACCATTACTTCGACCAGGGTGAAGCCGCGTTCCTTACGGGAGTCACGGAGAAAGTCTGTTTGCTTTTGAGCTGATTTCATATCTGCCCCCAATACTTCGAAGCACCGTTCGGGTATAGCCGCCATCCCCGCATTCGCCCCGTCGCTCCCCACATCGTGATCGCGCGCGGGGTACTCGGGTCGTTCGTGCGGCCGACATAAACTACGCCGTTGTTAATGTTTTGGTTTACGTCTTGCACCGAGCCGTCTGGATAGAAATAAAGCGAGGTCTTATCAGCGGCGGACGCACCCGCGACGTTTTGATCAAAATCAACAGCGGCCACTCCCGTTCCAAAGCCATCGGGCCCGATTGCCGGAAATCCCGCTTGCGTGACGAAAGAGGTGTCTAGGGGAAGCGCCAAGGTACTTACCACGGCGCCGGTGTTGGCCTGCGTGACAGTCAAAGTATTGGGAACTGCCGCGTTGCTCAGACTGACGATGTATACGCGACGATCAGCAATGGCGGTCTCACGCGCATTTCGAAGTGTGCCAAGAGTGATGTTGTATGCATTGGCTACACGATTCTGACGCAATACAGGCTGCAGGCTCACGAACGTTACGGCGACAACGATCAGTGCTATCGAGATCACGATCATCATCTCCAACAACGAGAATCCGCGCATCCTAGAGGACTGCATTTGATTAGTCTCCAAAGTTGGGGAAAAACCGCTTCCCAGCAACGCTAAGCCCTGTTTCAATGAGACCTTCCATTCAGGTGTCTATGCACTAGAGTAAGTACGGGAAGAGGACACGGCAAAGTACCGAAGTATCAGTCAGACTGCCCCAAGGTAACCGCCCGTAACGACGACCGCTACAATCAAATGAGGAATATGGACATTGCACCGCAACGAACAGACTGGGAGTAAGTGTGGGTTACCGCCGGAGGTTACCTAGGATATGCGGAACACAGGCTGTAACTTGCGTTGCCGAGCGCGATCAGATAACGCGAATTGGGAAATTCTCTAATGGAGGGGAAAAACCAGCCACCAGCGCTGGGAGCGCCGGTGGCAAACGGCAAGCTATACGGGATGCGGAGTTCCCGACGGATAAAGATCAGACGACATCCCATTCCGCGATGAGTCAAAATATCTTACAGACAGCGTCATTCGTCGTCTCCGGTCGGTGGACGTCGGCATAGTTGCGCTCTCGCTCGCACTCTCTCCAAGCATGAAAGACAAGGGACGCTACATCGAAATACCTAAAGATGAATATCCCCAGATTGAACAAGCGTGCGTCATCGTAAGCTCTTCAAAGAACAAGCAGTTTGCGCTTCAATTCTTGTCTACATAAAAAGCGCTGCCCCCGCTGAAATTCTAAAGGCCCACGGTACTTCATTTTCGTCCCGTATGTATGTCAAAGTGCGGTCCATCTTCAAGGCATGAAAAATGCGCTCATGAAGAAACTCGCCGAAAGAGGTATGAGAAACTTTGGCAACTATCAGTCCCAGCACTACGTAGCCGGAGTTGCTGTAGGACCATTTCGTCCCCGGAATAAATTTGCCCGCCGTTTTGTTTCTTTAGCAGCGCCAAGACTTCGTCATCCTGAATCTGCCGGGTCTCCGTCCATCGCGGAGCGCCCGCGGAAGCGTCGTCCATCAAATCTTGGTAGTCGGGAAGCCAGAAGTGTGGTTCAGCAGGT